>DATJMX010000067.1 GCA_035508495.1 Candidatus Binataceae bacterium | reverse complement strand
GGCTTCGCGCCGCTCTGAAAGTAGCCAATCAGGTCATCTTTTTTTTCAACCAGTTCAGTCATGCACGGCTCCATCAAGGGGCCCGCCCGCCAAGCGCGCCTATAATGGCTTCGCCGAATGTACGAGGCAAGCAGCGCTCGTTACCTAATGCGTTAATTAAGTTTTCCCGTTCGTCAACGCGCGGATAGCGGAGCGGTGCGGTGGGCATCACGTCGGCGCTTATCGGTCTCCAGCCCGATAATCGCGCCTCCGGTAAATACATGAATGCCTTCTACAATCAGATGTTAGATTTGTACAATTAGCTTTTAACTGGGGTTTGTGTAATAGTTTTCCAATCCCGCATCTGCTCGCTGACTATCGGGCGCGATTTCGGAAGGAGGAGTCAAATGATTCGCTTCCGGCAGTGGATTGGCATCGTCGCGGCTCTTTGTGTTCTGCTCACTCTGGCGCACGGCGTCGCACGCGCCGCGGGACAAGACACGGCGCTCTGCTGTGCGTCGGTCAATGGCGCGACGCTTCAGGGCTGCGTTTTCATTGACCCGAGCGTGGCGTCTGCGAACCAATGTCCCGCCATCACGGCCGTCTGCCCGACGCTGGCGTGCGAGGGTCCTTCGACAACCGCGCCTCCTTCGGTCACGGCGGCAAAAGGCACGGTGGCAAAAGATTGCTCTTGCACGGGCTTACCCGGCGGCTCTTCCACTGGTTGCGGGGCGGGTCTTGGCCTTTGTTCAGGAACCTGTACCAATGTGCAGAACGATCCGAACAATTGCGGTTCGTGCGGAGTCGCGTGCGGTTCGGGCGGCATTTGCTACCAAGGGAACTGCTACAGCGAGACACAACAGAAGGGTTCGTAGCGATTTTGTAAATTTTCGATTCGATGGAATAGAGGCCTACCGGTCGGTCTGGCGACTAGCGGGCAACCGGGGAAAGCGCGCCCTCAGCACGACTATCGTCGAACGCTTGGCGAGGCCCTCCGATGAATCCGAGCACTGCGTATCGCCGTTTCTGCCCTGCGGACGACGATACCGATCCGTCTCTTCACGTCAGTTCCGCGAACGGCGTGCCGGCGGCGTAGCAAGCAGGAGCTTATTGCACCCGTCATCTGTTCACCGAATATCACCGACCATCGACTTCGGTATCTGCGAGCGCGATCGAGCGTAACCTCGAATCGAAAAAGCCTTTTGTTTTCGGGGATTCGTAGCGGTGCGTAACCTCTTAACGTGGGTCACAAGGGCGCCTTTACGGCTTCGCCGAATGTACGAGCGAAAAAGCGCTCGTTGACTACTGGGTTAATTTAGTTTTTCCATTCGTCGACCGTGCGGACAGTTGAGGCTTCTGTCGCGCACCATTAGGATTCGCAGGGCTCGCCGCCTTTGGTGCATCGAATCGTTCGGAGGATCGACTGATGGCTGACTTCGTGCTCGCTATCGACCAGGGAACCACTGGCACGACGGTGTTCGTGGTCGATGAGCGCGGCAGGATACGCTCGCGCGCTTACGCTGAGATTCGGCAGTTCTATCCGAAGCCCGGATGGGTCGAGCACGATCCCGAGGAAATCTTTCGTTCGGTCGTCACGCTGTCGAAGAAAGCACTGCGCGCGGCTCGCGTTGGCGCCGGCGATCTGCGTGCGATCGGCATCACTAACCAGCGCGAGACCTTCGTCGTATGGGAACGGCGCACCGGCCGCCCCGTTCATCGCGCGATCGTATGGCAATGCCGCCGAAGCGCCGATGTCTGCAAGGGCCTCGCCGAATTCGAAGAGGAAGTCTCGCGCCGCACGGGCCTCCTGCTCGATCCTTACTTTTCGGGCACCAAGCTCAAGTGGCTGCTCGATCGGCATCCGAAATGGCGGATGCGCGGGGCGCGCGGCGACCTTTACTTCGGCACCATCGATTCGTGGCTGACCTACAAACTGTCGCATGGCACGGCCTTCATCACCGATTATACCAACGCGTCACGGACCATGATGTTCAACCTCGAGCGGCGCGGATGGGACGCCGAGATGCTGCGCGTCCTCGAAGTGCCGCACGAGATGTTGCCGGGGCTCGTCAGCTCGCGCGGGCCGATGGCCGAGGCGGCGCCGGGAATAATCACGCCGCGCGCAGTTCCAATCGCGGCGCTGATCGGCGATCAACAATCGGCGATGTACGGTCAACGCGCGGTCAATCCGGGCGATTCGAAATCGACGTACGGAACCGGCGCGTTCCTCCTCATCAACACGGGCGAGCGGATGGTGCTGTCGCAGAATCGGCTTTTGACGACGGCGGCGCTGGGTCCCGAAGGCGAGCCCGCGTATGCGCTCGAAGGCTCGGTGTTCGTTGCGGGCGCAGCGGTGCAATGGCTGCGCGACGGCCTCAAGATAATTCGTACGGCGGCGGACAGCCTGGCGATGGCGCGCGCGAGCAAGGACGACTCGAACACTTACGTCGTGCCGGCGTTCGTGGGACTTGGCGCGCCGTATTGGGATCCCAATGCGAGGGGCGCGATCGTCGGAATCACGCGCGGCACCGTCGGCGCCGATATCGTGCGCGCGACCCTCGACAGTATCGCCTACCAGGTTCGCGATGTGATCGTGGCGATGGAATCCGACGTCGGCCATCCGATGAAAGAGCTGCGCGTCGATGGCGGCGCGACGGCGAATCCGTACTTGATGCAGTTCCAGGCTGATGTCCTTGGTAAGACTGTGCGGCGGCCGAAGATTCTCGAGACGACGGCGATGGGCGCTGCGATGCTGGCCGGGCTCGCGGGTGGCTTATGGAAGACGCCCGCCCAGCTCGACGGAATTATCAAGGGCGCAGACATCTTTAAGCCGAAAATGAAATCTGAAGAGCGCAATCGGCTCGTCGCCGGATGGCGCGCGGCGGTCGCACGCGTCCTGACGACTCGACAAGCGCCGCCGCAGAGTTAACAATCTTCTGATGGCTGAAAACG
Organism: Candidatus Binataceae bacterium; assembly: GCA_035508495.1. Classification (NCBI taxonomy): domain Bacteria; phylum Candidatus Binatota; class Binatia (SeqCode); order Binatales (SeqCode); family Binataceae (SeqCode); species Binataceae bacterium (SeqCode). Next base: position 26,577 of record DATJMX010000067.1, on the reverse strand, counting down.
GCAAACCCTTCGTCAGCATGCTCTTCCCCGAGCACCACGAGGAAGCCGCGGTCGCGCTCGGCCGCGCCTTCATCAACGATCCGACCTTCCGACCGCTGATTCCCGATGTGAACGATCCGGTCGAGCGCGTGCGATGTCTCACGGAAATGTTCCGTGCACTCCTGATGATCGAAAGGCACACCGGACAGCCGACCTTCGGCGTATTCGTTGATGGCCGTGTCGTCGCGGCAGCGATAACCGAAGGCCGGCATATCCCGAGCGTCCCGAACATGATCACATCGGGCATCGGCGCGATGCCGGCCCTGCTGCGGGGTATCGGCGTCGGCGGTATTTATCGATCGCTGAGCCTGGTCAGCGTCCTGACCAACGCGCATCCGAAGCAGCCGCATCTGTATTTGCAGGTGCTGGGCGTCGATCCGGCGTATCAGAAACGCCATCTGGGCGCGGCCCTGCTCGATCATCTTCGGATGGAAGCCATCGCAAGGCCCGACGTGGAAGGCGTGTACCTGGAGACCGCAACCGAAGCGAACGTCGGCTACTACAGCAGCAAAGGCTACGAAATCCTCGGCGAGATCTATCCGCTAGGCGTCAAGATGTGGCGCATGTTCCAGCGCAAGTAACGCCTCTTTACGCAACGCCGCGTGCCTTTCCAGGTGCTGAAACTCTGAACCTCACGCGTTGAGGGATTTCACGAGCGCGGGCGGATCGATGTGACGCGCAGGCCCTTTGAGGTCCAGCCCACGTCGAAGCCGACTACGTCGCCTTCGCGCAGCATCTCGATACCCGGCTTGTCACCGCCGATTCCCGCGCCTACCACGCTCACGAATGGAAACTCGAAAGGGACGTCGCGTCCGCTGTGCGATCTGACGACGCCGCGGCCACGCGCGCGATCGAGCTTCAGGATCATGCCCTGGTAGAAGTTGCCCGGAAAGCGCTCACTGTCGAACTCGTCGGCCACGCTGATCGAGTAGCATCTGCGGGAGGCCGGGAAAAGCGGGGCCGAGCCGCGATCGCTTGCGGCGGCTCTCAGAGCGGGATTGCGGTACGGAAGAGCACGAAGCGGCCCAGCATCTCGCCCACGATCGCCGCCATCATCGCGATGTAGAGCAACCCCGTCGCCGCCATCGTCTGCGGGATCTTGAGCGTCTGCCAGCACATCCAGGTGAGGGTTATCAGCGCCGCCGGTCCGAGCAGGACGCGCACGATAAGCAACTCCAGATGCGTTCCGAGCAGGCTTGCGATCGCCGCGCCGCCGGCGCTTCCGCCGCCTAGTCCGATCAGGACGGCCGCCAGTAGCATCGCGATGATATCGAGAACGATCACGATCGAAAGTACGCGAACAAAGGTGCGCAGGTAATCCACCGGCATCTGCAGATCGATCAGATACCAGTGCCCGAAGAGCATCGCGCCCGTCACCAGACCCAGCACCAACGACGACAGGATCGCGGTGAGCGCATAGGCGACCGCACCGGCAAGGCCAAGCGCGGGCGGCGCAAGCACGACGACGTTGGCAACAACCGCCGCGAGGCCCATCGCAAGAGTCAGCGGATAGGCGCGTGCGCGCATCTGCGAATCATCATTCCACATCGTACGCAGATAGACGCCGCCAACCGCGCAGAAGGCGAGCCACATCGCCGCGAGAATCCAGAGCGTCATCCTGCCTGGGACCGAGACCGGCCCGGCGCGCACCGCCAACAACACAAGGCCGGCCGCAGTCAGCAGGCCGGCGGACAAGAATACCGACGCGCTCGATTTGTAGAAGCCGCGCTCGATCTGGAAGAACGGTGGAATCGCCAGCGCGAACATCCCGCCGAAAGCCAGTTCTCCAAAGACGATTAAAAAACAGACAGCGAACCTGGTCACCGGCGCATCATAGGCGATTTGCCGCGGAAACCAACCCCGCCGCATCGCGCCCTTGCCCTCGGGCGCGATTGAGTGAAATAAGATTGGCGAACCAGGGGCGGATCCATTGGGGAATGGACAACTTGCTGATGTGGACTATAATCGAGATCTCGGGGACAGGAGAAAAATGCGTCCATCTAAATTTCTACCGTTAGTCGCAATTGGCCTTGCAGTCGGCCTCGCCGGTTGCGGCGCTGTGGAAGCGGCGCGCCAGGCCCAGGAAGCCAAGCAGCAGCAATTCGTGCAGCGCGTCGACACCGCGCACGTATGGGTGACCACGGAATCGCCGCCTTCAGGCAAGCCGTACCATAAGCTCGGCGATCTCTCGTACACCGAGCCGTTCTCGCCCGATGCTATCGAAGAGAGCGAGATCACAGAGAAGCTGAAGAAAATGGCGCTGGAGAAGTGGCCTGATTCGATCGACGCGGTCGTGAAGGTCAACCAGGACGTCTCGGCAGACGGCTCAACAATTACGGTCAAGGGCGAGGCGATTCAATACGACTCGTCGCAGGATCGCGAAGCTCTGCACAAGATGAACGAAGGCCTCGTGGTCTCGCCCAACGGGCAATAGCCGCGACCGCTTCACCTCATATCTGATTAAAAGCGGACACTTTCGGGATCGCGATCCCGGGAGTGTCCGCTTAACTTTTTGATGACGAATCGGGACCGGGGCCGTCAGGCGGGTGCCGATTCCGCCAGGAGACCGTCGAGCTTGCCGGCGTCTTCGAGAGCTTTTAGATCGTCGTAGCCGCCGATGATCTTGCCGTTGATGAAAATCTCCGGCACAGTGCGCCGTCCGCCGGACATCTCAATCATCTTGGCACGCAACTCCTCGTCATCGGTCACGTCGATTTCTTCGTAAGTGATACCCTTGCGCGAAAGCAGGGACTTGGCGCGTACGCAGTAGGGGCAATAGCTGGTGGTGTAGACCTCGACCTTCGCCACAGAATCGTCCTCCTTCCTGATTTCCAATCTAATCGTTCCGATCCTTCGATGCACTAGCTATCAGCGGGTGTCCGAGTACATCCGTTTTAAGCGCGCGGGCGATACGCCTGATAGATAGAGGAGTCGAATCGTCCACATTCGCAGGATGGTGCGGATGAGGCCCTCGTTGTGCCAGCGCCGTGCCGATGTCGTCACGAGCGAACGCAGGCATGCGACGCGACCGGCGCGTTTCAGCTTGCGCGCGAAATCGAGATCCTCACACAGCTCGATATTCGGAAAGCCGCCGAGCTGCTCGAAAACCTCGCGCCGGACGAAGATCGCCTGGTCGCCGGTGCCGGTGCGGCTGATGCGCGAGCGCAGGCTGATCAACGCCCCAATAAGCCGGTAGGGGAGGCGGGGATCATCGAGGCGGACGTCGAATCTGCCGCCGACGACTTTTGGATCGGTGAGTGCATCCTTGATCGCGGATGCGAAATCAGGCGGCACGATAGAGTCGGCGTGTACGAACGCGAACGCATCGCCGATCGCGATCGCAGCTCCCGCATTCATCTGCCGCGCGCGTCCACGCGGACCGTCGATTACTCGATCGGCGAGCGGCCTTGCGGCTTCGACGCTACGATCCGAGCTGCCACCGTCAACGACGATCACCTCGGCATCAGCAGCGCCGCGCCTGATCGCGCCGAGCGTTGTAACGATCGCGCGCTCCTCGTTCAGGATCGGAACGATGACCGACAGCGCCACGCAGCGCACTCAGCGAAGTTCAGGATTGATGAGTGAGCGGGAGTCCTCCGCGGCGTCGCCGAGAATCTCCACCTTGCGGCCGACGATCTTGAGGCGGCCCTGCTGATAGAGCCGAATCGCCTCGGGGAAGATACGATGTTCCTGCGCGACGATCCGCGCCGCGAGTGTTTCCTCGGAGTCGTCGGCCAGCACCGGTACCGCGGCCTGAATAATGATCGGACCCGTATCGACACCCTCGGTAACGAAGAACACCGTGCATCCCGCGATTTTGACGCCGTGCTCGATCGCGTCGCGCGGGCCGTGAATTCCGGGAAACGCCGGCAGCAGTGCGTTGTGCGTGTTGAGGATGCGATTGGGAAACGCCTCGAGCATCACGTGCGACAAGAGCCGCATGAATCCCGCGCACAGCACGAGCTCGACCGATTTCGCCGTGAGAGTGGCGAGGACGGCACGATCGAAATCCTCGCGCGAGGCAAACTTGCGATGGTCGATGATCGCGGTCTCGATACCGTGATTGCGCGCGCGCTCTAGGCCGGCGGCGTCGGCGCGATTCGAAATCACGATTTGCACCTTGGCGCTCAGGTCCCCGCGCTCGATCGCCTCGACAATCGCCTGCAGGTTGCTGCCGCGGCCGGAAATCAGCACGCCGAGGCGGACAGGTGGACGCTCAGCCATCGCGATTCGCTCGCGCGCTCACGCGATGACGACCTGGCGCTTGCCGCGGCGGATCTCGCCGATAAGATGCGCCCCGAACTTGCGGCGCTTTAAGTGCGCGATGACTCCATCGGCCTCTGACGCACCGACGATCGCGGCCATGCCGACGCCATTGTTGAACGTACGATCCATCTCGTGGCGGCTAACTTTGCCGAGCCGCTGGATCATGTCGAAGATCGGTGGCACCGGCCATGAGCCGCGCTCCAGCACTGCCATCACGCCCTCGGGCATCACGCGCGGGATATTCTCGAGCACGCCGCCGCCCGTAATATTCGCGAGGCCCTTAATCTTGAATTTTTCGAACAAATCGCCGGTGACGCGCGAGTAAATCAGCGTCGGCTTGAGCAACTCGTCGGCGAGCGTGCCTCCAAGCTCGGCGATTTTCGAGCCCGGCTTCAGCTTGGCGTGATCCAGCAACACCTTGCGTGCGAGCGAGTATCCGTTCGAATGCAGCCCGCTCGATGCGATCCCGATAATCCTGTCACCCGGCTTGATTCGCGCCGCCACCGGGATTTTGGAGCGCTCGACGACGCCGACGGCGAAGCCCGCGAGATCGTATTCGCCCGGCTTGTAGAGTCCGGAGAGCTGCGCCGTTTCACCGCCGACGAGGCTCGCGCCCGCGAGGTCGCATCCGCGCGCCACGCCTTTAACGATATCGACGGCGATCTGCCTCTTGAGCTTGCCGGTGCCGATGTAATCGAGGAAGAACATCGGCGCGGCGCCGTGGCAGATAATGTCGTTCACGCACATCGCTACACAGTCGATTCCGATCGTGTCGTGCCGCCCGGTCATGAACGCGATGGCGAGCTTGGTTCCGACGCTGTCGGTTCCCGCGACCAGCACCGGATACTTCATCTCGCGCGCGCCATTGAGGCCGATAAGCGCGCCGAAGCCGCCGACGCCGCCGAGCACGTGCGAATGCGAGGTCTGCCGCGCGATCTTGCGGAACATCGGGATGAGCGCTTCTTTCAGATCGATATCGACGCCCGCCGATTTGTAGGTCATCTCCGCCATCGCACTCAGCTCCTCTTCACCCCGAGCGCCGACCCGCGCCACGCGCTGCTGCCGTCGCGATACGTCACCAGTCCTTCGCGATAGACGGCGATATCGAGACCGTTCATCAACTCGCGCAGTTCGCCATGCTTCAAGAGAAAGCGCGGATCGCGCGGATGACCGGTCCTGGCCTGATCGATAAGAAAGGTATCTGCGAGCAACACTCCTCCTGGCTTGAGCGCGTCGATAAACTTCGGAAACAGCGCGCGGTCAAGGAAATTCGTATTCACGATTGCGTCGAAGCACCGAGTCCCGAAAAAGAAAGTATCCAAGTTGGCGATAGCGGGAAATATGGCAAGCCGCTCCTTGTCCACAACAGCCTTGAGCGCGCGCATCGCCGCGTCGGCGATATCGACGGCGACGACGCGCATGCCCGCCCGCGCCATCGGAATCGAGTGACGCCCCCGGCCCGCCGCGATATCGAGCGCCAGCCCCTTTGGCATCCGCGCCAGCATCTCGACGAAGAACGGCTCCGCATCTCCGGCGGATTTGCCTCGATGGCGCTCGTTCCACAACGCGCGTTCGTCGCGGTTCATAACACTCGCGCCAATGTGAACACGTCAACGCAGGCCGCACCCGCCGCCAGCATCGCGCGCGAGCATTCGTCCACGGTCGCGCCCGTCGTCATGACATCATCGACTAGAAGGATGCGCTTGCTGGCGATTCGCGCTGGCCGTGCAACCATAAATGCTCGCCGCACGTTGCGTTTACCTGCGTCATGATCGCGAGCCGTCTGCGGCGGCGTGAATCGCGTTCGCATCACCACTGACACGTCGAGCGGCAGCGCGAGCCTCGCTGCGATCTCGGATGCGAGCAGGGCGGACTGATTGAACCCGCGCCACCATAGTCTGCGCCGATGGAGCGGAATCGGCACGACGACATCGTAGTCCTGCGGATGAATCGGCAGCTCATCGCCGAGATACTCAGCGAGCGCACGCCCGACGGCCTGGTCGAGGCCATACTTATGCCGCCGCAGCAGCGCGGGCAGAGTGCCGGGCTCGTCCTCCGCCCTCGAGCGATATCGCGCGATCGCGACCGCACGCCGAAACGACGGCGGCTCCGCGATACATCGCGCGCATAGCCGCTCCTCGTTCATCACCGATTCGAGCGGCCCGCCGCATATTTCGCAATGCGGTCCCGGTACCGGCTCGACCCGCGCCAGGCAATCGCCGCAGACGCGATAGTCCGTCGATATGTCGAACGGAGCGTCGCACGCGGCGCATCGCGGAGGATAAAGAAAATTCACCAACTCCTGGAACGCCGCGGCCACGCTTAATTCTCGGAGCGCGAGCGGGCAAACTCAAGCGGCTCGGAAACCTGATTCGCTGGCGGCTCAACTTCGCGCGTGATGTGGTATAGAGGAGACCATGAAGGGACCTCTGGAAGGCATTCGTATCGTCGATTGGACGATTTGGCAGCAAGGCCCGGTGGCGACGCAGATGCTCGCCGATCTTGGCGCCGAGGTGATCAAGATCGAGGAGCGCGAGCGCGGCGACCCCGGCCGCGGTATCGTCGCCGTCGCGGGCGGCTCGGCCTCCAAGGGCGCGCTGAATTTCTACTTCGAGGCGAACAACAAGCACAAGCAGAGTATCGCGCTCGATCTGAAACGCCCCGAGGCGCGCGAGATCGTCTACAAGCTCGCGGCGATGAGCGATGTCTTCGTGCAGAACTTCCGCAAAGGCGTCGCGGGCCGGCTCGGCCTCGGCTACGCGGACCTGCGTAAGCTCAACCCGCGCATCATCTATGCGAGCGCTTCGGGCTACGGCCCGCAGGGACCCGACAGCGGCGAGCCCTCCTTCGATTACCTGGGACAGGCGCGCTCGGGGATTATGAACACGCTCGGCATCGACAGCGATATTCCCACGTACATCTTCGGCGGTATCGCCGACCAGATGGGCGCCGTGATGCTCGCATACGGCGTGCTGGCGGCGCTTTTCGCGCGCGAGAAGACTGGCGAGGGCCAGGAAGTCGACGCGTCGCATCTTGGCTCGATGCTCGCGCTGCAGGGCCTCAACGTCGTCATGCGCACGCTCACCGGCAAGGAGTTCGGCCGCAACACGCGCGAGCACGCGTTCAACCCGCTGTGGAATCACTATCGATGCGCGGACGGAAAGTGGCTCAGCCTCGCGATGCTACAGCCGGATCGATATTGGAACGATTTCTGTAAAACGATTGGCAAGCCCGAGCTTGCGACGGATCCGCGCTTCACCGAGATGCGCACGCGCGGCAAGAACTGCGCGGAGCTGATTCGTATCCTCGATCCGATCTTCGCCACCAAAACGCGCGACGAATGGATGCGCGCGCTGAAAGCCGGGGGCGATTTCATCTACACCGTCGTCAACTCGGTGAACGATCTGCCCACCGATCCGCAGGTCAAGGCGAACGATTACATCGTGAGCCATGAGCATCCGACGCACGGCCCGGTCGAGCTGCTCGGGATGCCGGTGAAGCTCAGCGCAACGCCGGGCGAGCCGCGCGGGCATGCCCCGGAACTCGGCGAGCATACCGAGACGATCCTGACCGAGATGCTCGGCTATAGCTGGGACGATATCGCGCGGCTGCGCGAGGCGAATGTTATCTGACGCCGCGAGCGCGCGGCTGATTTGGAGTTATCGCGAAATGGGAACGCTTTCTGGAACGATCGAAGACCGCGCTGAAATCAACGACCTCTATTCTCGCTATTGTCAGTCGCTCGACCACGGCCGCTACGAGGAATGGCTCGACTGCTTCACCGATGATGGAGTGTTCGAAAGCCCGCGCTTCGGCCGCCGCGCAGGCCGCGATGAGTTGCACAAGTTCACCGCGATGTATCGCGAATCGCTCGGCGGCGCGCGCGCGCTTCATCTGGTGCATAACCTGCTGCTGAAGATCGAAGGCGAGCGCGCGTCGGGATGCTGCGACTTCTCGTACTTCCACTGCAAGGACCTGCACATCCAGCAAGGGACCGTCGGTTTCTACACCGACGTCCTGCGCAAAACCCCCGCAGGCTGGCGCTTCCTGAGCCGCTGCGTAACGATCCTCGGCTCGCGCTGACGGTCGGTCAAGAAGGAAATCACCACAAAGACACGAAGGCGGGCGGCGCTTTGCGCCGCCCGTTAAAACTTTTACTTAGTGTCTTCGTGCCTTAATGGTTAATCTGGTCTGCCTGCCTTCCTCTAGAACGCGGCGTACCAGGGGACTTCGTGCGGATTCACTACCTGCCAGTTGACCTGGTACTGCTGGAGCAGCGTGCCCTCGGAATGGTAGAGCGCGAGCTTGGCGTTCTCGAGATCGGTTTCCGCCTGGACCTGGTTGCCCTCGGCGTTCACTTCCTCTTCCTGGAACTGCAGGAGGTCGTGGGTCGTCGCCATGCCGACGCGGAAGCGGACTTGCTCGTCATGCAGCGACTGGCGCGCGTAATAGGTCGCCTGCGCGGTGGCCGCGGCGCGCTTCTGATCGGCATACAGGTTCGCGAGCGAGCTCTGCACATCGACCACGGTCTGCGATAGCGATGCACGATAGTTCAGCCGCTGCTGCTCGTAGAGAATTCGCGCCTGCGCCAGAGCAGATCGCGCGACGGCATTGGCAATCGGCAACTGGAACGTGAGCACTGCCGCATAGTTGTAGAATCCGAAACTCCACAGCCGGTTCAGCGCATCGCCGTAGATTCCGCCGAAAGGCAGGCGCGTACCGGCGAGCGTCGGATTGACGCTGGCTGTACAATTGCTTGGTTGCGCAGAGCTGAAGTTCTCGAGGCAGGGTGCGGTTCCCGCTGTTGAGTTGATACCGATCTGCGTGCCGAGGTTGAGCTGCGGCAGCACCTGGTTCTCGGCAAACTTCACCTGTAGCAGCGAAGTGCGGATCGCTTCGCGCAAGCCGCCGAGCGAGGGCCGGTACTGGACGGCCAGCTCAAGGGCGCGCTCTTCGTCGGCCGCGATTATCTCTTGCGGATTGGGCCGCGTGATCGGCTCGAGGTCCTCGGGGATGAACGTGCCGTAGGGGTTCAGCATCACATCTTCGCGGAGCTGGATGCGCGCGTTGCGCAGATTCGCTTCCGCGGTGTAGACGTTGGCCTCGGCGGTTGCCGCAGCAGACTGGGCTTCCTGCAAATCGATCGGCGCCAGAGTGCCGACTTTGACCGAGATCGCGTTCTGACGCACCAGATCTTCATTGAATCGCAGCGCTGCGCGTGCGACTTCGAGGTTCTCCTCTGAGAGCACCACCTGCCAATATTCGGCCCCGATCTTCAATACGAAGTCTTGCAGCGACTGACCGTAGTTCCATTGTGCCTGCTTCTGGCCCGACTCGGCGATGCGCACGTTGATGGTTGCGAATTGCCAGCCAAAGTTTTGTAGCAGCGGCTGCGACAAGGAGAGCGCGAGGTTCGGCGTGTACGACGGATTGACCGCGGCAAACGCGGAGTTAGTGAGTGCCCGTTCGTTGTCGAAGGTCACGCCAAAGTTGCCGTTGGTGATTGCTGACACCTTGTTAATGCCGAAGTTCCAATCGTAATACTTCTGCGTGTAGACATCGGCGCCGCCGGTCTGCAGTGATGACGTCGTCGGGGACGCGCTTTTGATGATGTCGCCCTGGGCCGTCATGTTCGGATCGAAGGTGCCGTTGGCTTGGCGAATCGTCTCGACTGCCGCGACTGGATCGAGCTGCGCCGACGCGAGCGCGGGATTGTTGCGCAGCGCAATATAGATCGCTTCCTTCAGCGTCAGCGAACGCGCCTCGGTGTCGAGCGAGCGGATATAGCGCCCGCTGATCAGGTTCTCGGGCGGAACGGTCTTGCCCACCGACCACTGGTTGCCAAGCATCCGCGGGATACTCACGACAGAATCGCTGTGCTCGAACTGATTGGCGTCGGTGTTCGGTACCGTCTGGTTTCCCGTTTCCTGCTGGCCGACCGGCAGCGTGTGCTGCAGCTGGATCGGCCCGCTGGTCGAGGGGGGCGGCAGCGGATTCTGGGGCAACGAGCCCGTGACCTTGAGCCCGCTACCGTCCTGCGACCAGCCACTCGATGCGCTGATCGCGAGGCTCAGAGCAATCACCAGGGTAGCGATCAGATTTTTACTGAGGGAATTCACTTCGGAACCTCCTTGTGTCGCGCTCCCGCGCCGGCCGCGATGTCCTTACCTACAACTACTTCCATAATCGTGCCTGCGAGTAGAGCGTCCCAAGCACCAGACCAATGACGCCGTGCTCTTGCGCGGCATCATTTGGGCCGCGATTATAGCCAAGGCCGTGCGCGAAGTCTGCCGATTCGCGCGAACAATACCAAACCGGGCAGGAGAGAAGACGAAACAAAAATGCGTGTGTTGCGTTCAGCGCTATTGCTCCTGATCTCGGTCCCGATTTTTATCCTTGTGCTCAGCGAGTCAAGGGAACCCTCACGCGCACTAGCACAAACTGCGGCGGCGCCAAACGCGGCGCTGGTCCCGCCGGCGGCTCCTGGTCAGCCGGCCGCGTTTGCGACAATCGGCGCGCTGCCCTCGCTGTTGCCTGGACCGGGAACGCTTCGCAGCGCGCTGGCAACTCCAATGCCGACGCCACGGGTTTTCCGCTGTACTTGCGGCAGCGCTGGACTCATGACGGCATGGGCCGGCACCGTTCCGGCCGCGAATTACTTTGTCGCCGACCAGCAAGCGAGCACCGCGTGTGTAGCGTACAAAACCAACGCCCACGCGCGGTCGCCTTATATCGCCCAACAAGCCAGCCCATTCGCTTCTGCGCCGACGCTTTACAACGGCACGGCATTCAACAGGTACGCAACTGTCGGCGGCACGCTCACCAACAGCGCGATAACAATCAATCCTCTCGGCACTGCGGAGTATACGATCCAGCAGCAGTGCGCGCGCTGCGCCTGCGATTGATTGCGCGCTAGCGCAGGAGAGATTTCAAATCCGCTGGCAGGGGAGCTTCGACGCTGACGCGGACTCCCGCCGCTGACTCGAAACTGATTCTGGTCAGATGAAGCCAGAAGCGGCCGGGCGCGAGTGCGTCGTGCGGTGGACCGCCGTACAGCGTATCGCCAATGATCGGATACCCCGCGTTCGCCAGATGCACGCGAATCTGATGACGGCTGCCGGTGCGCGGCGCGATCGTGACCAGCGTGAACTCGCCGACGCGACGTTTCGGCTCGACGGCTGAATATGCCGCCCGCCCGGCGCGTTTGCGGCTCGAGCCCTCCGCGCCGAGCATCATTTTCCTCGCATTCTTCGCATGATGAGCAATTGGTGCGTCGAGCATCATCGCCCGCGCGACGTTGCCTGCGACAAGAGCCAGGTACTCGCGCGCAACCGCACCGCTGCGAATCGCATTGTGAAGGATGGCGTAAGCCTCGCGATTGCGCGCGATGATCAGCGCTCCCGACGTCCCATTGTCGAGGCGATGAACGAGGCCGCCTTCAAGCGGCTTGGGCCCGGCCGCTGCAGTCTCGGGATAGCAGGCGACGACAGCATTCATGACGGTGCCGACCTCGCCAGCCTTGAGCGGATGGCATGGAATGCCGCCGCGCTTGTTCACAACGATCGTGGCGGCGTCTTCGTAGAGAACTTCGACCGCGAGCAGCGGCTCGGCAACGATCGGGTCAAGTCTCTCAGGCGCGGCGACTTCGATCGTATCGTTGGAAGAAACAAGGTCGCTCTTGCGCGGACGCCGGCCATTGATCGTGACGCCGCCGCTCGCGATCAACTCATCGGCGGCGCGCCGCGATGCGACCGCTCCGCTACGTACCAGGTAGCGATCGAGACGCTCGCGCTCCGCCATCAGCGCGATGATTGAGCGGCCGGCGCAGGCGCTGCGGCCAGGTTGTAAGTCGGGAACTCGCGCCACGCCGCATAGAGCAGGACTCCGAGCAGCGCCACGGCAACGACCACATCGAGGAAGCGCGGCTGCACCGATCCGCGCGATCCTCTGCTCAGAACTCGCGAGAAAATCGAGACATGACTGTTAGTCATCTTTGAGTTGTCATCCGTCGAAGGCTCACTTCTCCACCCTAATTCTACTCGTTGGCTGCCATCCATTCCGTCATCCTGAGCGGAGTTTGCGAAGTCGAATGGGATCTCGGTGGCTCCGAAGGGGCCGGTTCCGGACATCCGGCGCGATAGCGCCCGTACATTATGAAGGCGCTGCGCGCGATGTTTGGCACCGGCCCCTTTGGGTGCTTCCAAGATCCGTCGACGTCGCTCCGGATGACAAAATTAAATTGCGCCGTATCAGAGTGGGGGCATTCATCGTCGTCAGCCGCCCGCTGCCGTGCGGAGTGCGGTGCGCATGGCGCGGGTTTTTTGCGGCAGCCCGAACATCCGGCGCAGTTCGCGGCCGGTGAGCGATTTTTCATTGGCCGCGACCTGGATCGGGCTGCCGCTTGCGACGATCTGACCGCCCTCGTCGCCGCCGCCCGGTCCGAGATCCAGCACGTAGTCGGCGTGCGCGATGAACTCCAGGTTATGCTCGATAACAACCAGTGTATTGCCTTCGGCGACCAGGCGCGCGAGCACTTTGAGCAGCCGCCGCACGTCGGAGGAGCTGAGCCCTGTAGTCGGCTCGTCAAGCAGGAACATCCGCGGCAGGCGCTTGCCCTGGTCGTTGAGAGGAGCGGGCTCGAGGTCGGCGAGCAGGAAGCGCGCGAGCTTGAGCCGCTGCGCCTCGCCGCCCGATAGGGTTGACGTAGTTTGTCCGAGGCGTAGGTAACCGAGCCCGACTGCGGACAGCGCCTCCAGCCGCTGCATCGCGGATTTCGAATGCGCAAAGAACGTCCGCGCCTCGTCGACCGTGAGATCGAGCACTTCGTCGATGTTCCGGCCGTGATAGCGAATCGCTAGGATATGACTCTGGAAGCGGCGGCCGTCGCACGCGTCGCATTTCACGTCAATGTCGGCCATGAAATGCATCTCGATCGTGACCGTCCCGGTGCCGCTGCATTTTTCGCATCGCCCGCCTGCGACGTTGAACGAGAAATGCCGCGCTTGTACGCCCAGCCGATGCGCCTCGGCGCTTGACGCGAAAAGCTTGCGGACGTCGTCGTAGATCTTCAGATACGTGGCGGGATTGGAGCGCATCGAGCGCGTCGGCAACTCCTGCCCCATGTGAATCATCTCGGCGATCTGCTCGAAGCCGTCGATTCGCTTGCATGTGCCGGGCTCGACCGAAGTGTCGCCTGCGCGGCGCTCAAAATTGTTGTAGAGGACATCCTCAACCAGCGTCGATTTGCCCGAGCCCGAGACGCCAGTGACGCAGGTCATACGGCCGAGCGGGAAGGCGGCATCAACGCCGCGTAGATTGTGCTCGGTTGCGCCGATGATTCGAATCGCGGGATCGCGGCGGGTGAATTTGCGCTCGCGCGACAGCGCGCGCATCAGGAGCACGCGGCCGGGCGTGGCGGCGACGCTTTCGAGGCGCGACTTCTTTGGCGAGCCCTCGAAGATGATGCGGCCGCCTTCGCTGCCGCCGCCGGGTCCGAGCTCGACGACATGATCGGCGCCCTCGATCATCGCGGGATCATGCTCGACCACGACCACCGTGTTGCCGAAGTCACGCAGATGACGCAGGACCGCGAGCAGGCGCCGCGAATCCGACGCATGCAGGCCAACGGTCGGCTCGTCGAGGGCATAGAGCGTGCCGATAAGCAGGCTGCCGAGCGCGCTAGCGAGATGGATCCGTTGCGCTTCGCCGCCGGACAGCGTCCGCGCCTGGCGCTCGAGGCTGAGATAGCCGAGACCGACTTCGCTGAGATAGCCGATTCGATTGCGCAGCTCGCGCAGGATCGTTCCGGCGCGCGCCTGAAGCTGGGGCGACGCGGCGATTTCGTCGAGCCATACGGCGAGGTCGCGCACCGTCATCGCGGAGACCTGGGCGATCGATTTTCGATCGACGAGAACCGTGAGCGCCTCGGCCTTGAGTTTCGAGCCGGCGCATACTGCGCAGGTGACGAAGCGGCGATATTTGGCGAGCAGAATCCGAACGTGAGTTTTGTAGCGGCGGCCTTCGAGCCACTTGAAGAAGCCGCGCACGCCCGGCCACTTCTCGGGATCCCATGCGTCGCGCGGACCTTCGTCGCCGTCGAGCAGCCAGACGCGCTCCTCGTCAGTCATCTCGCGAAACGGGGCGTTGATGCGGATGCGGCGCCGGCGCGCCAGCTTCAGCATCCACTCGCTCATCTCGCGATAGGCGGGCGTTCGCCACGGCGCTATCAATCCCTGGCGCAGCGAGAGATTCGGATTGGGTATTACCTTTTCCAGATCGAGCTCGACGGTGCGGCCGAAGCCCTCGCACTCGGCGCAGGCGCCGATCGGGCTGTTGGATGAGAAGAGAGCGGAGCTGGGCTCGGCGAACGCCGTGCCGCATCGCGAGCAATTGAAGCGGCGATCGAATTCGAGCGTGGCCTGCGCGTGCATCGTGCCGTTCTCGCGCTCGACGCGCACGCCGCGCGCGCATCCGCCGCCGAGATAGAAAGCCTTTTCGAGCGCCTCGCGAATCCGCTCGTTCTCCGACTCGCCTATGACGGAAATCCGATCGACGATGACGGCGAGCATCTCGCTGGGGCGCGATTCCGTGGACGATTCCGCGTCGGCGAGCGCGCCCGTCTCGGTGATCGCACCATCGTTCCAAATACGGTGGTAGCCGTTCTGCACCAAATAGCTGGCCGCATCGGCAAGCGTGCGCGAGCCGGTGTTGAACGGCGCGATCACAACGTAGAGGCCAGGCGCGCCGATGATCTGCTGCGCGGCGCTCTCGACGGAATCGCGCCGCACTTCGATATTACATTTCGGGCAAATCGTGCGGCCGACGGTCGCGTAGAGGAGGCGCAGGTAATCGCTGATCTCGGTGACGGTGCCGACGGTCGAGCGCGCGTTCTTTATCGTGTTCTTCTGTTTAAGTGCGAGCGCCGGCGGAATCTGCGAGATTGAATCGACGTCGGGCCGATCCATCCGCTCCAGGAACAGCCGCGCGTAGGTCGAGAGGCTTTGCACGTAGCGGCGTTGGCCCTCGGCATAGAGCGTATCGAACACGAGGCTCGATTTGCCCGAACCGGAAACGCCGGTGACGACGGTAAGCTCGCCGCGCGGAATCTCAAGGGAAATGTCGGCGAGATTGTGAGTGCGCGCTCCGCGGATACTGATCGAGCCTTCCAAGCGAGCACCCAGCGCTAGTGCGGGTCCTCGATGGGACGCGCTTTCTTCTTGCGTTCGCCCGGATATTCTTCCGCGACCTGTGAATAGAGCTCGCGCAGCCGCAGGTCGAATTGGGCTTCGAGACGAGTGCGTTCCTTGGCGCGTTCTGCCGTTGGAAGGTTCGCTATGGCTGCCAGCTCCTGCTCGAGCTGCTGCATCAAGCGGTTTCTCTGGACCAGGTACTGATAGCCATTCATAGGAGTGTCGAAACGCCAAATTCCAAAGATCAAAATTATAGGTTATCCTTTCGGGAGCGAACAACCCGCCGTGACCAACTCGACAGATTCATCAACAGGCAAGGGCGCCGTTCCGATCCTGCGCGCATGGGACGACGAATCATTTTATCTCGGCTTCGTGGGCCGGCTCGGCGGCGCGAGTGCCGGTCCCTACGCCTCGATGAATCTATCGCAGTGGGTGGGCGATCAGAGCGAAGCCGTCGATAGTAACTGGGAGGCGCTCAAGCGAGAACTATCGGTTATGGGCCGCGTCACAACGCTCAATCAGACTCATGGCGTTGAGATTCATCAGATCACCAGCGGCAATGCTGGCGAGCGTCTCAGCGGAGACGGCATGGTGACGACGGAGCCGGGAATCGCGCTGGGGATCTTCACCGCCGACTGCGTGCCGATCCTGATGGCCGATAAGGAGCGCCGCGTGATCGGCGCTCTGCACGCCGGATGGCGTGGGCTCGTCGCGGGTATCGTGAACTCAGGACTCAGTTCGATGAATTCGCTCGGCGCTCGCACTGCGAATATGCAGATCGCGATGGGCCCTTCGATTGGGCTCTGCTGCTTCGAGGTTGACGCGTCGCTCGGCGAGCGATTTGCGCGCGAGATTCCGGGCGCCGTGCGGCATCGCCGCGCCGGGCTGCCGGGCAAGGCCTATCTCGATCTGCGCGGTATCATTAAAGATCAGTTCGAGAGCGCGGGCGTGGAACTCGAAAACATCTGGAGCATCGGGCCATGCACGAAGTGCGAGTCCGACAAGTTTTTCTCGCGCCGCGCCGCGGGTGGACGCCAGACCGGCTTGCAACTCAGCTTCATCGGCATGAAGGACGCGCGATGAGTGCGCGCAAAAAAGCTGGTCGGCAACTGGGTCTAATCTCCAAGATTCGTAAGCCGACGGCGCCTCCCACGCGCGTCGCCGAGGACGAGCGCAAGTACAGCCGCAAGCGCGAGGCCGAGCGGATGCGGCGTCAGCCGCCGAACAATTCCGATGGCTGACAGGATTTCCGGACAAATTCGGATCGGCATCATCGGGGCGGGCCTTATCGGCCAGACGCATTCGATGATGCTGCGGCAGATCGCCGATCGCACCGAGCAGAGCGTGCGCGTCGTTGCCGTCGCCGATGCGGTCCATGCTGAGGCCGAGAAGCTCGAATCGCGATGGCCGGGCGCGCGGGCGCTCGCGTCGGCGCAGCAGATCCTCGACGACGCATCGATCCACGCGGTCTGGATCTGCACGCCGACGGCGATGCATCGCGAGGTGTGTATCGCGGCGGCGCGCGCGGGTAAGCATATCTTCTGCGAAAAGCCGCTGGCGATGTCGGCGGCCGAGGCGATCGAGATGCGCAACGCGATCGAAGCTGCGGGCGTGGTCAGCCAGGTCGGCCTCGTGCTGCGATTCTCGCCCGTCTACACCGTGATGAAGGCGCTAATAGCCGCACCGGAAGCGGGCAGGGTGCTCGCGGCTACGATGCGCGATGACCAGGACTTTCCGATTCGCGGCGTGCATGCGAGCGGCTGGCGCAACGATCCGTCGCTCACGGCAGGCGGCACGCTGATCGAGCATAGCGTTCACGATTTCGATCTGTTCACCTGGATGTTCGGGCCGGTCTCGCGGCTCTACTGCCGGACGCGAAATCGCCGCGGCGCCACGGGCGTCGAGGATTTCGGCACGACGGATTTCGAGTTCGCCGCCGGCTTCGACGCGCACCTCGTATCTATCTGGCACAACATGATCGGCCGTTCGAGCAATCGGCGCATCGAAGTCTTCTGCGAGAATCTGTTTATCGCGAGCGATTTCGACGCCACGGGCACAATCACGATCCAGCGTGGCGCCAACGCGGCCGACGAAGTGATTGCCGAGGCCGAGGTGAAGCGCCGCTTTGAGGAAATCATTCGCGCCGAGCGGCCGTACCTCGCACCATTCCTCGACGCGCGCGCCGTTCCGTATGCGCTCGAAGACGCGGTCTTTATCGCGGCACTGCGCGGCGACGCCGAGCCCTATCCCGAGTTCGACGCGGGCGTGCGCGTCCAGCGCCTTGTCGAGGCCGCATATGAATCGGCTCGCCTCGCGCTTCCCATCGAAATACAAAGTTAAATCCACAGGTTAATTCCGAAAAGGATCGTTCAGCTTAATGATCGATTTCGAACTCACCGAAGAACAGCAGATGATTCGCGACAGCGTCGGCGCTTTCGCTAGCGAGCAGATTCGCAAGGCTGCGCGCGAGGCCGACGAGACCGGCAAGATTCAGGCCGAACTCATCGCGCAGGCGTGGCAACTCGGCCTCACCAGCGGGCCGCTTCCCGAGCAATACGGTGGCGGCGGTGACACGCGCTCGGCGATTACGGGCGCGCTGATTGCCGAAGAGCTTGGCTACGGCGATATCAGTATCGGGTTTCATATCCTGGCTCCCCGCCTCGTTGCATTTCCCGTCGCCGAGATGGGCACCGACGAGCAGAAGGCTCGCATGCTGAAGCAATTCAGCGGCGCGAACTTCGTCGCCGCGGCCGCCGCGATTATCGAACCGAAATTCGATTTCGATCTCACTGCGATTCAGACCACGGCCAAGCGCGACGGCGTGGGATGGATCCTGAACGGCGTCAAGTGCAACGTTCCACTCGCGGCTGAGTCAGATACGCTGCTTGTGTACGCTGCGAGCGATGCGTCGAAGGGATTCGCCGGCGTCGATGCGTTTCTGGTGCCGCGCGATACCGCGGGCCTCAAGATTTCCGAGCGCGAGAAGAACATGGGCCTCAAGGGCCTCGCCACCCACGGCGTGACGCTCGAGAACTGCAGCGTGGGCGCTCTGGCGCGGCTCGGCGGCGATAAGGGCATCAACTTTTCGCGCCTGATGTCCGAGGCGCGAATCGCGATCGCCGCGTTCGGCGTCGGCCTGATGCGCTCGGCGTTCGACTACGCGCGCGACTACGCCAAGGAGCGCAAGGCGTTCGGCGTGTTTATCGCGCAGAAGCAGGCGATCGCGTTTATCCTGGCCGACATGGCGATCGAGATCGACGCGGCGCGCCTGCTGGTATGGGAAGCGGCGTCGCGCCTCGACAAGGGTGAGGACGCGCTCGAGGAGTCCTACCTCGCAAAGAATTACGTCGCGGCCAGCGCGCTCAAAGTCACCGACAATGCTGTGCAATGCCTTGGCGGTCACGGCTACGTGCGCGACCATCCGGTCGAGATGTGGCTGCGCAACGCGCGTGGGCTCGCGGCGATCGACGGCATCGCCACGGTGTAGCTGAATTCAGGATTCAATGGAGATACGACGATGATCGATTTCGAACTCGAACCGCAGGTCCTGAAGCGCTTGCAGATGTATCACATGGTCGCCGAGAACATGATGCGGCCGATCTCGCGCGAGTACGACGAAAAGGAACACGAAAAGCCCTGGCAATTTTACGAAACGATGTGGCAGGCGCAGGCGCTCGCCGATGTCGGCGCGCCGACCAAGTCGGACGAGAAAGATTCGGGGCCCAAGCTGCGCAACCTCTATACCGTGCTCAGCACCGAGGAACTGTGCTGGGGTGATGCGGGCTTATTCCTCTCCACGCCCAACTCGGGACTCGGCGGCGCGGCGGTGATGGCGGCGGGAACACCGCAGCAGAAGGCGCGTTTCCTGAAGCGCTTCTCCGAGGGCAAGCCCAAGTGGGGTGCGATGGCGATCACGGAGCCGCACTTCGGTTCCGATTCGGCCGCGGTCAAAACCACGGCCGTCCGCGACGGCGATAACTGGGTGATTAACGGCACCAAGATTTTCTGCACCGGCGGCGAGATGGCAGCAGAAAAATCCGAAGGCTTCGTCGTAGTGTGGGCGACCGTCGATGCGACCGCGGGCCGCGCCGGAATCAAGCCGTTCGTCGTCGATCACAACACGCCCGGGATGTCGGTGATTCGCGTCGAGGACAAGATGGGCATCCGGGCCTCGGACACGGCGGCGATCGTGTTCGACAATTGCAAAATTCCGCTCGATCACATCCTCGGCAGCGCCGAAGTGAAGCGCGAGGGCGGCTTCAAGGACGTGATGGCGACCTTCGACGCGACGCGCCCGATCGTGGCCGCGATGGCGATCGGAGTGGGGCGCGCCGCGCTCGATTTCGTCCGCGATTTCCTGAAAGAGCAGAAGGTCGAGATACGCTACGGCATCTCACAGCGCCGGCTCACCGCGCTCGAGCGCGATTTCATGGAAATGGAAGTGCAGCTCAAAGCCGCCCGCCTGCTGACCTGGCGCGCCGCCTGGATGCTCGATACCGGCAAGCGCAACAACCTCGAAGCCTCGATGGCAAAAGCCAAGGCCGGCCTCGTCGTGACGCAAATCACACAGAAAGCTGTCGAGCTTTTAGGCCCCCTCGGCTACTCGCGCCAGTACCTGCTCGAGAAATGGATGCGCGATGCCAAGATCAACGACATCTTCGAAGGCACCCAGCAGATCAACATGATAATCGTAGCCCGCCGAATCCTCGGCTACGGCAGCAAGGAATTGAACTAATCAGATCCCCCTTGCTGAAGACAAAAGCGCCACTGGATCTTTCCAGCGGCGCTTGTCTGATGGTTTGGATATTCGCGTCAGCGGTTTAGTAGAACCATTTGTTGTTGTCCCAGCGGAAGAGCTCTGTAGTGTGCGTATCGCTGACCGGTTTGGGATCGGCGTGCATCGCTTCGTCCGGGGTCTTACCGACCACGTAATACTGGAATTCCTCGTACGTGATTTTCCCGATCGAGAAACCCTGCCGCGACTGGTGGGACTCGCATTCTTCGATCTTGCCGTAGCCGGTGTAGGTCGCGGTCTGGTAGCCGTCTTTTGAGACGAAGGCTAGATGGGTGCGATTGTTGGATTCGCGGTCCTGGAGGTCCTTCTGCCAATGCTGGCAGAACGAGGGGAAGAGCGCGGACGCGATCTTGAAGTCGCGATCCATCTTCAGGCGGCCCGGCACCGCGTCGACCATTTCTTTGATTTTCTGGCGGAGCGTGTGCTTCTTCGGCGTCGCCGTATTGGTCGAGGCGGCAGAATCCTGCGAGCCTGTCGCGGGCTCGATTGCTGCGACGGCCGCGGGCGTGCTCGATGAAGCGGAATCCTGGCAGAACGCCGGGACGGCCCAAATCGTCGCGGCGATACCTGCCGTCGCTATCGTAAGGCTCAATTTATGAAAACGTACAGGCGGCATAGCTAGACCCCCTAAGTGAATCAGTCTTTCGCGTTAGCCTTCAAGTCGGACCTCAGAAATTTACGGAGCGAACAATAGCGGATTCGCTGGTCAAAGGCATCACCTGAAAAGAAAATTTTGTCTACTTCTAGCAGCGGATGGCGTAGAAGATTGACTCCCGCCCGCGGCTGCCGATTTCAGGCGGAGCTACAAAAAGGAGCGGCCACAGCCTCTTTATGAGACTGCGGCCGCTTTTCAGGCCCTTATTTCAGAGCGGTTACTCGACCGGAACCAGCTCGACGCGGCGGTTCTGTGCGCGTCCTTCCGCAGTGTCGTTCGGCGCGACGAAGTCCGTCTTGCCGTAGCCGTGCGGAATCAGCCGGCTTTCAGGAATGCCCTGGTCAACCAGATACTTCACGACTGCGTTGGAACGCCGGTCGGATAGCTTGAGGTTGTACTCCTCGCTGCCGATCGCGTCGCAGTATCCGTTCACGTTGATCGTGACGTTCGGATTGGCCTTCAGAGTTGCAGCAGCCTCATCCAGAATCGCCGCGTCGCCGGGGCGGATCTTGTACTTGTTGAAGTCGAAGTGTACGCCGCGCAGAACGATCTTCTGCTTAACCGGAGGAGGTGGCGGAGGAGGTGGAGGCGGCGGAGGAGGCGGTGGCGGAGCAGGCGGCGGCGGAGGCTGAATAACCTCGTCGCACAGGTAATGTCCGGCCAACGCGCCTACGAGTGCGCCTGCCGCGGCACCACCGACGCCCGACCAAGCCCTGCCATCATTGTTTTCGCCGTTGCGAGAATTGTCGTAAATTACGATACCCGAGGCCGCGCCAGCACCGGCGCCGATCATACCCCCGATAATCGCGCAGCTTCCCCACTTACGTGGCTGCTGAAGATATGAGCAGCCTCCAAGTGCGCTCGCGAGAAAGGCTCCCCCGGCCACTGCGACGACCGTTTTCAACAGCCCTGACCTAAGTCTCATGAACTCCTCCTCACCCAGTGCGAGTTGACGCGGTTCGAACCCCTCACGCGCCGCTACACGCGATTAAAGTCCAATTGCCGGGGGAATATAGATACAATCCGGCTAGAAATGCAACCCGGTTCTTAACGTCGCGTTACGCGAAGATGAACCGAACTCATCGAAGAACCTCCCCCAGCCGTTGGTTCTTCTTTAGCCGCCCTTATGCTCATAGCTGGCGCGAACCGTCAGATCAACTGCCTGCCGCGTCTTTTGATGCTAAATAATCAATCATCCGGGTGATGCCGGGAGGTGCCGATGGCAGGATCCCGTGTGGATCGCCATTTAATTTCGCAGTTCGGAACAGGTTGCGCGGCCTGCTACAATCCTGCCTATCCATGCTTTCTCTAGCGCGCGGCAAAGAGGGCGTCTTCAAGCTGGTGTCGAGTTATCGGCCCGAGGGCGATCAGCCTGCGGCCATCGATTCTCTCGTGCGCAGCGTCAACGATCAGGTGCCGCATCAGGTGCTGCTGGGCGTAACGGGATCAGGCAAGACGTTTACGATGGCCAACGTTATCGCGCGGGTGAATCGCCCCACGCTCGTGATGGCGCCGAACAAGACACTCGCCGCCCAGCTTTACAACGAATTCAAAAGCCTTTTTCCTGAAAATGCCGTCCGCTACTTCGTCTCGTACTACGATTATTACCAGCCCGAAGCTTACGTCGCGTCGACCGATACGTATATCGAGAAAGATTCCAGCATCAACGACGAGATCGACAAGCTGCGGCATTCCGCGACCAAGGCGCTGCTTGAGCGCAACGACGTGCTGATCGTCGCGTCGGTGTCGTGCATCTATGGCCTCGGCGAGCCGGAAGCGTACTTCGAGATGCTGGTGTTTCTCGACGAGGGCCAGACCGTCGATCGCGATCGCGTGCTGCGCAAGCTGGTCGATATCCATTACCAGCGCAACGATTACGATTTCCATCGCGGCACTTTCCGCGTGCGCGGCGATATCGTCGAAGTCTTTCCCGCCTACGAAGAAAGCCGGGCGCTGCGTATCGAGTTCTTCGGCGACCAGGTCGAAGCGCTCTCCGAGATCGATTCGTTGCGCGGCAAGGTGTTGCGCAAGCTGCAAAGCGTCGCGATTTATCCAGCGTCGCATTACGTGACGACCAGCGATCGGATGGAAAAAGCGGTGGTCGGAATTCGCGCGGAGCTTAAGGATCGCCTCGAGTTGTTTCGCACTGAAAATCGCCTGCTCGAAGCGCAGCGCCTCGAGCAGCGCACGATGTACGATCTCGAGCTGCTCGCCGAGATGGGCTTCTGCCCCGGAATCGAAAATTACTCGCGCCACCTTACCGGACGTTCTCCAGGACAGCCGCCGCCGACGCTGCTCGATTACTTCCCAAAGGAATCGCTCTTCTTCATCGACGAGAGCCACGTCACGATTCCGCAGATCGGCGGAATGTATCGCGGCGATCGCTCGCGCAAGCAGGTGCTGGTCGATTTTGGATTCCGTCTGCCGTCGGCGCTCGACAACCGGCCGCTGAATTTCGAGGAATGGGAATCGCACGTCCATCAGGCGGTTTACGTATCTGCCACGCCCGGCGACTACGAGATGGAGAAGTCGAGCGGCCTCATCGTCGAGCAGCTCATCCGGCCGACGGGGTTAATCGATCCCGAGATCGAAGTGCGCAAGGCGGGCACGCAGGTCGACGATCTGCTCGAAGAAATCCGCAAGCGCCTGGCGGTTAACGAGCGTGTGCTCGTTACATGTCTCACTAAAAAAATGGCCGAGGATCTCACCGACTACTACCACGACCTCGGCATCCGCGTGCGCTACCTGCATTCCGATATCGAGACGATCGAGCGCGTCGAGATCATCCGCAGCCTGCGCAAGGGCGATTTCGATGTGCTGGTCGGCATCAACCTGTTGCGCGAGGGCCTCGATTTGCCGGAGGTTTCGCTGGTCGCGATTCTCGACGCCGACAAGGAAGGCTATCTGCGCTCGGAGCGCTCTCTAATCCAGACCATCGGCCGCGCCGCGCGTAACATCAACGGCCGCGTGATCATGTATGCCGACAAAATCACGGGCTCGATGGAGCGGGCGATCGGCGAGACTAATCGCCGACGCGCGAAGCAGACCGCCTACAACGAAGAACACGGCATCACGCCGCAATCGATCACCAAGGCGATCGATGCGTCTCTGGTCGAGATGTATTCGCCGGAGTGGGCGGTCGTGCCCGAAGTCGAAGACGACAAGCCCTCCAAAGAAGAGCTGATTCCAGCGCACGAGCTGCCCGATCGAATCACGGCGCTGCGCCAGGAAATGATGGAAGCGGCGGACAACCTCGAGTACGAGCGCGCCGCCGAGCTGCGCGACCAGATCAAAAAACTCGAGCGCAAAGTCTTCGGCATGGACCAGGCGCATCCTCCCGTCGTGGCGCAAGCGCCCGGCACAGCGCATCGCAATGCGAACGAAGCATCGAAGGGGCGCAAGAAACCCGACCAGGGTTTCCTGATGAAATCGGGCGGCAAGCGCGGCGCCGGCGCCGCTACGGGCGCCGCATCCGCGGCGGCATCCAGTTCAAATCGCCCAGCGCGCCAGGGCAAGCTGAAGTTGGTGCCCGACGGTCCGAAGTAGAAGAAAAAGATCACCACAAAGGCGCCAAGGGCACGAAGTGAGTTTTCTTCTAAAAGAAAAGAATACTGGGGTGGGCTTCCCTGCCCGCCATTGATCGCGCGGAATCTTTTCCACGCCACCTTTTGTTAGCATCGAGGTCGTGCGCTGCTTATGCGCCACGCATTAAATCTTTGAGCTGATCGAGCGTCGCCGGCTCGAGCAAAATCTCGTGGCCGAGCTTTGGCAGAATCGTCACCGTCACCGGCACTCCGCGCGCCCTGAGCGCGCGTGCGAAGGCAAGCGTGAGTGGCTCGGGTGTCACGGGATCATTCGCGCCAACCACCATCCGTACGCGCGTGCTTTTGGGAATCGCACTCACCTCGTTTTGCGGCGAGACGCTGCTGACCGGAATGAGCCACAATGGATTCCATTGAAACTTTATCATGCTCCAGCGGAACGCGGGCACGTCGCACGGGCACGAGACGAGCAATGCTCGCGTCGCAACACCGGGATATAGCCCGAGAATATCTGCCGAGATCGCCGCGCCGCCGGAATGCCCGACCAGTGTGAGATCGCTCGCGTCGTATTGCTTGAGCAGAGCGCGCGCCGCATCGACGATGCTCTCGATCCTGTCCGATGTGTAATTGTCGCCGAGCTTCCAGCCGATATTGCCCTCGCTCGCGAGGCCCTTGCCGTCGGCATAGCCGGGCCGCATAAGCGCGACGACGATTGCATCGTCGATCGATGAAGCCGCCTCGTGCGCGAAATTGTATTGATACGTTGGATTGACGCCGGGCGCATCGCCATGCAGCACGACGATCAGATGCGGGCGTGCTGAAAGATGCTCACTCTTGAACACCCGCGCGGCCAGCGTCCACGGCCCACCCCGCACGTGGATCGCGTCGCCTTTGTCGGGAGAATCCGCGAGCGGCGCATGCGCAGTCAGAGCCAGCGCCGCGAAGAGCAGAAATGGTAGGAGTGCTTTACGAGTCCGCACGGTTGAAAGGATCAAACCCGAGCGGAGACCGTGTTGCCCAAGCGCTCGCGCACCAGTTGCCGCTCGCCTTTCGACGCGGCGCGAAACGCGCGCGGCGACATGCCCGCCGCGCGATGAAAAGTGCGCACGAAGTTGGAGATATCACCGAAGCCGGAATCGAAGGCGGTAGCGGTGATCGATCGTTCATCCTCGGCGAGCATCCGGGCCGCACGGCGCAATCGCGAACGCACAAGGTACTGATGCGGTGTGACTCCGAGCACGCGCGAAAACGATTTCAGAAAATGAAACGGACTGAGACCGGCGCGGTCCGCCGCGCGATCGAGATTCAGCGCCCGCTCTGAATTAGAATCGATCCAGAGCGCAGTCTCGACGGCGCGATTTCGTTCACGCGCGGTGACCTGCCTGGCCAGACGATGCTGTTCGGCGACTCCGCGCGAAAATATCGCCGCCAACCACATTCCAACCTCGTCGAGGCCGACGTCGCTGACCCCCCGGGCAGCGGCCTGCGCCAGCTCGCAAAGCACGATCATCCGCGGAACGGGAGGAAGCGCGCCGCTCTGCCATGCGCGCGGGTTGCCGCCGACCGCATCGATGAGCTCGGGCTTGAAATGAAACGAAAGGCACTCGTCGCGGCATCGATGCTCATGCGTGCAGACGTATTCGTCGTCCGGATAGCCGACCAGAATCGAGCCGATGACGAGATCATGCGACTTGCCGCGTGCGCGATATCCGAAGCTGCCGCGTCGTACGTACGACAGCGAATAGCTGTGATGCAATTCCGCGAACGGCTTCTCACCTGGCACGGTATCGCAGTGAAACTCCGTGACCGAGATCGAATCGCGTGAGAGCAAGGTGGCAGTGGGCATCGTTTTCGAATCTAGCTTCACCAGTTCGAGGACGCTATCGCATGTGCTTCACGTAGTAGCTGGCGCGATCCACCGCGACGAAACCGCAGGACTTGTAGAGCCCTAGCGCGGTGGTTGAGATCGTGTCTGTCCCAAGTGCTTGGTAGGCCTTCGGCAGTGATTCAAGCGAAAGCTCTCCAAGGGTCCGCCGGCGCGTTTCAGCCCAGACAAGTATTTCATCCGACAGTAACGAACCTTCATCGACA
>DATJMX010000066.1 GCA_035508495.1 Candidatus Binataceae bacterium | reverse complement strand
TAGAGCGCGTCGCGCAGCGCCACCACCGAGGGCAGCAGCCGGTGCACAATCTCCTCCGCCGCCGCGATGTGCATGGCGGTCGGAAACGTATCGTTGGAGGACTGCGACATGTTGACGTGGTCGTTGGGGTGAACCGGATCCTTCGAGCCCATCACCCCGCCCGCCAGCTCGATGGCCCGGTTCGAGATGACCTCATTGGCGTTCATGTTGGTCTGGGTGCCGCTGCCGGTCTGCCAGATGCGCAGTGGAAAATGATCGTCGAGCTTGCCCGAGATCACTTCGTCGGCGGCCTGCACGATGAGCCTGGCTTTCTCGGGTGAGAGCTTGCCGAGATCGCGATTAACTTCGGCCGCGGCCTTCTTGAGGATGCCGAACGCCCGCACGACCGAGCGCGGCATGCGATCGAAGCCGATCGAGAAGTGCAGCAGGGAGCGCTCGGTCTGGGCGCCCCAGTAGCGATCCTGCGCGACTTCGATCGCGCCCATGCTGTCGGATTCGGTCCGCGTTTTCTTAGGTGAAGATTCTACGCTCATGGCGATTTTCCTTGTCCGCGGCGCTTGCAGCGCGCGGGCACATCCTAAATATTATGGCGGCCCCGCAAAACAAGCATCCAAAGGATGCTGAGGCTTTTCTGAACCGCTAAGCCGATATAGTTTAGGGGGGCTAGGCTTCTCAATAGGAGAGGATGATTCGATGCCTTGGACGATTACCCGTCTCTGCCGCGATTGCGTGGATACCGGATGCGTCAGCGTATGCCCGGTCGATTGCATCTACGAGTATGTCGGCTCCGATAAGGAAAAATTTCCCAACCAGCTCTATATCCATCCCGATGAATGCATCGACTGCGGCGCGTGCGAGCCCGAGTGCCCATGGCAGGCGATCTTCGAGGAGCCGGCAGTACCCGAGGTGCTCAAGGACGATATCGAGCTCAACCACGCGATGGTCGATATCACCGATCAGTTCAAGGTGAAGTCGTTCGTGCAGACCGAGCATCCGACGCCCGAGCAGATTGCGGCCAACAAGCAGAAATGGGGACTCGATCCGAACGCCTGAGCGCTCGTCTTTAGAAAAGCACATCAACGCCGGAGGCGACGCGCTCGCTTCCGGCGTTTCCGCATCTGACTGAAATTCAACTGTTCGAGGTCCGTGCGCGCAAGTTAATCAGCAGACGCGTGCGCGGGAAGCAAGACCAATATTCGCAGTTTCATTCGCGATTTTCGCTCCGGCCTCCGACCGTAGAAATTCTAATGTCGATTTTCGATTGTCTGGATATGGCCCGCAAGTCAGCAGATGAAATAGTTATTCTGACTTCATCTCCAGCTAATGAGAGAGCGGGTAAAAGCGCGCAATTACCGGAAGTTCTCTATCTCTTATTGAGAAATTGCCAATTGATCGCTGGCGCAGCGGTGCGCGGCGATCCTGTCCCCAATTGAATCAACGTCATTAGCCCGATTGAAAACCGCGCGGGCGATTGCACGGCGCGCTTCGCGATTTGCGCGCTGATCAAATTGCCTCATTTATTTCGATTTCTTAATTTCGATTGCACCCAACCGCGCAGTTGATTTTCCTGCGCCAATTATTTTCCGGAGGATTTTAATGCATCAACAGAGGACGTCGTCATGGATGAAGACGACCGCGATGCTCCTCGGGCTGGTAGCGGGCGGATCGCTAGCCGGCACGAGCTTCGCACAAGTGAAACCGGGCGATTTCATTACGCCCGAGAACTCTTCAAGAGTACAGGACCTGGTCGGACCCGGCGTGTATTACAAGGTCCAGCACGGCATGACCATGAAGATCGTGCCGACCGAGCGCGTCGATTGGCCGCCGCCGTACAAGGACGCGACCGAGAAGTATTCGTCGCAGGTCCGGCTCTCGCAGGACCATCGCAGCGTCGTCGGCTACGTGGCCGGTCAGCCTTTCCCGCTGATCGACGCCAACGATCCTGAAGTCGCCGAGAAGATCGTGTGGAACAACGTGTTCCGTCCGATCACGACCGACGACTACGATCTGCGCTACTACGACTGCGACTCGTCGTACGAGAAGAACGGTCCGCAGACCATGCAGATCGACTACTTTCAGATCGGTCACTACGCCGGTTACGACCTGGTCGGCCGCACCGAAGTGGAACCGACCCCGATCGATCCCGACTACAAGACGACCGGCCGCTACTGGGTGTTCGGTCTCTATCCGCTCCTCGCGCCGCAGGAGATCCGCGGCTCCGGCTTCATCCGCTGGCGCTATGCCGATCCGAAGCGTGGCGATGACACCTGGTCACTCGATGCCGGCTCGCGCCGCGTGCGCCGCGTCAATGAGTCGATCCTGAGCTCGTCCACCACCGCGGGCGGCAACAACCCGTCGGGCGGAACCGCCGCGCATTCATGGGATCCCGATCACTATTCGGGCTTCAACCCCAAGACCGAGCAGTACACGTACAAGTTCCTGGGCGAGAAGAACATGCTGGCGACGATCCATGCGGTCCATTCGCCCGAAGAGCGCTGCCCGACTGACGGCGGCACCAGCGCATGCCCCGAAGCGTGGGAGATGCGCCATATGTACATCGTGCAGGCGCTGCCCGATCGCTCGCGCATCAACGCGCTCGATTCCCGCACTGTCATCTACATGGACAGCGAAATGTGGTTCGAGCCCTACATCGATACCTACGATCGTTCGGGCAACCTGTTCCGCAGCCACATCTATTGGCTGGCGACGCGCGATCGTCCGGTGCCCGATGCGAAGGTCGCGATCTATCCGTTCAAGCGTTCGTTCGTTGTAGGCGCGGTTTCGACCGACGTGCAGTCTGGCTTGGCGACGATGTGTTACCTGCCCGGCCGCGAGACGCCTGAGCGCGAATGCTGGTACATCAACATGGGTGCGGTGGACAAGAGCTTTTTCACCACCGACGCGATGGTGCGCGCGGCGAACTTCTAGTTCGCACGCAGTCCGGTTTTGCAGGGCGCGGTTCGAAAGAGCCGCGCCCTTTTTCATTTATTTGAATGTTGGAAATGAGCGGTGCTAATGGAAAAAACACGCAGATGAGTTTCAGTTGTGTTTGAAAGTGTGATCGTTGTCGAGGATAACATATCGAATTGTAATCGAGAGAATAATACTAATCCAACGCTGTGGTCATATCGGTGCCTGCTGAAATGAGGTCAACAACGCGACTTGGGAGATCCTCGAAAAAAGACCTGAATTAATTGAAGAGTTAGCCGCAGATCCAGCGGATGTGGCTACCGTTGGCAGACAATACGGTCCAGGAACGCCGTTATTATTACATTAGTGATTCTGAAATAGAAAAACAGTATTCTTGCTTTAAATCTCGGGGTTTCAATAATTAAAATTGACTTCCAGAAACATGCTTTCTAATGTCGGTTTCATCACTGCGACGGGTCCACCGCTTCGCAGGCTTGGAGGCCAGGTATGCTCAGGAAGACCGTCTCGCGTTGGTTGCCAACCGCCTTGGCAGGCTCCGCTCTCGTCGCGCTAGCTGCGCTCTCGAGCCCGGCCGCAGCCCAGGTCAAACCCGGAGATTTCATCACGCCCGACACCGCTTCGAAGGTTCAGGATCTCGTCGGACCCGGGGTGTACTACAAAGTACAGCACGGCATGACGATGAAGATCATGCCCTCCGAGCGCGTTGACTGGCCGCCTCCATACAAGGATGCGACCGAAAAATATTCCTCGCAGGTTCGCCTCTCGCAGGATCGCCGCAGCGTTATCGGTTATGTCGCCGGCCAGCCCTTCCCGCTGATCGACGCGAACGATCCTGACGTCGCGGTCAAGGTCATCTGGAATAACGTCTTCCGCCCGATCACGACTGACGACTACGATTTGCGCTTCTACGACTGCGATTCGTCCTACACCAGGAGCGGGCCGCAAACCCAACAAATCGAGTACTTCCAGATCGGCCATTATGCCGGCTACGACCTGGTCGGCCGCACCGAAGTCGAGCCGATGCCGATCGATCCGGATTTCAAGACGACTGATCGCTACTGGCTGTTCGCCCTTTACCCGATTCTCGCGCCGCAAGAAATCCGCGGCACGGGCTTCATCCGCTGGCGCTATGCCGCGCCCAAGCGGGGCGACGATATCTGGTCGCTCAACGCCGGTTCACGCCGCGTCCGCCGTATCAACGAATCGATCATGAGCTCGTCAACCGCCAGCGGCACCTCGGTGCATTCGTGGGATCCCGATCACTATTCCGGCTTCAACCCCAAGACCGAGGAGTACACCTACAAGTTCCTGGGCGAGAAGAACATGCTGGCGACGATCCACGCCATCCACTCGCCCGAGCAGCGCTGCCCGACTGATGGCGGCACCAGCGCCTGCCCCGAATCCTGGGAAATGCGCCACATGTATATCGTGCAGGCGCTGCCCGATCGCTCGAAGATCAATGCGCTCGACTCGCGTACGATCATCTACATGGACAGTGAAATGTGGTTCGAGCCGTACATCGACACCTACGATCGCCAGGGCCGCCTGTTCCGCAGCCACATCTATTGGCTGGCGACGCGCGATCGTCCTGTGCCCGATGCGAAAGTCGCGATCTATCCGTTCAAGCGCTCGTTCGTTGTAGGCGCGGTATCGACCGACGTTCAGACCGGTCTGGGCACGATGTGCTACCTGCCCGGTATGGAAACGCCGGAGCGCGAATGCTGGTACATCAACATGGGCGCGGTGGACAAGAGCTTCTTCACCACCGACGCGATGGTGCGCGCGGCCAACTTCTGATCGTCGCCAGGGGATAAGAGCCGAGTGGCGGTGCGGGTCCCTCGCGGGGCCCGCATCGCCTGAAACTTTGCGCTGACCAAAAAATTAGGAGGATCAGCTCTTAGAATTAGAAAACATAACGCTGCAAGGAATTGCTGCATCATATATCTCAGGCATCAAGCGGGCACTGTTCGCAGTCTGATTTTCGAGCTCGAATAGAGGAATTAAACTTATTCGGAGGTTCTGGTCAGCCCGGCTTCTGTTGAATTTTAGTCAATTCCGTCCTCGCCTCGTCTCCTCGCCAATATTGCGTAAAATCTGCAGATTTTCGGCTTTTAGTCCTGATTTTGAATATTGTATGACGAGACCATACTCGGCTCGCCGAGCTCCTGCGCAGGTTGCTGCGCGGCCAGGACTGCCATTAGCTGTCATTAAATCAAAATCGATCATCGCTCCTGCTAATTCGCGCCTTGCAATGATCTGAATTGACGCCAAGAAACACCCATCCTAATGTCGCGCCAAGACAAACGCGGCTCTTGGGTCTCGCGTTTCAAAAAGCTTGGAGGCCAGGTATGCAGACCAGTAGGATGTCGTCTTGGATTAAGACGACCGTCGCGGGCGCAGCGCTCGTCGCCGCGGGAGCGATCTCCGGCACCAGCTTCGCCCAGGTTAAACCGGGAGATTTCATCACTCCCGACAATGCTTCGAAGGTTCAGGATCTCGTCGGACCGGGCGTGTACTACAAAGTGCAGCACGGCATGACGATGAAGATCGTGCCCTCCGAGCGAGTTGACTGGCCGCCTCCTTACAAGGACGCGACCGAAAAGTATTCCTCGCAGGTTCGCCTGTCGCAGGATAAGCGCAGCGTGGTGGGGTTCGTTGCGGGTCAGCCTTTCCCCTTGATTGATGCGAACGATCCCGACGTCGCGGTGAAGATCATCTGGAATAACGTCTTCCGCCCGATCACCACCGACGACTACGATCTCCGCTTCTACGATTGCGACTCGTCCTACGAGAAGAACGGGCCGCAGACCATGCAGATCGAGTACTTCCAAATCGGCCACTATGCCGGCTACGACCTGGTCGGCCGCACCGAAGTCGAGCCGATGCCGATCGATCCGGATTTCAAGACCACCGATCGCTACTGGCTGTTCGGCCTGTATCCGATCCTCGCGCCGCAGGAGATCCGCGGCACGGGCTTCATCCGCTGGCGCTATGCCGCGCCCAAGCGGGGCGACGATATCTGGTCGCTCAACGCCGGTTCGCGCCGCGTCCGCCGTATCAACGAAGCGATCATGAGCTCCTCGACGACGAGCGGAACATCCGCCCACGCCTGGGATCCTGATCACTATTCCGGCTTCAACCCCAAGACCGAGGAGTATCAGTACAAGTTCCTGGGCGAGAAGAACATGCTGGCAACGATCCACGCCATCCACTCGCCCGAGCAGCGCTGCCCGACTGACGGCGGCACCAGCGCCTGCCCCGAGGCGTGGGAAATGCGCCACATGTACGTCGTGCAGGCGCTGCCCGATCGCTCGCGCATCGCCGGTGCGCTCGATTCCCGCACTGTCATCTACATGGACAGCGAAATGTGGTTCGAGCCGTACATCGACACTTACGATCGCCAGGGCCGCCTCTTCCGCAGCCACATCTATTGGCTGGCGACGCGCGATCGTCCTGTGCCTGATGCGAAAGTCGCGATCTATCCGTTCAAGCGCTCGTTCGTCGTAGGCGCGGTTTCCACTGACGTTCAGACCGGTCTCGGCACGATGTGTTACCTGCCCGGTATGGAAACGCCAGAGCGCGAATGCTGGTACATCAACATGGGCGCGGTGGACAAGACCTTCTTCACCACGGACGCGATGGTGCGCGCGGCCAACTTCTAACCGCTCGCGAAAGAGAAACAATGGGCGCGGCCTCCTCGAGGGGCCGCGCCTTCTTCTCCTAAGTGCTCGAGCGGCGACTGCGCTTACTGAAAGAAAATTAGCACCAGCCACTTGCAGTAACAGAATCGATCATGAGGGGCGTGGCTGACCTGATTGATCGAAGCAGGAGAAGCAGCAGATTTCGCAGATTTTACGGCCCTCAAAAATATTCTGCGAAGCACACTAATACTAATCCGAGACCTGAAAAATTTTCAAAATTGAACTGACCCAAATTCAATAAGAACCACCGCTCGCACCGCTGCCCTCCCGAGATCAATAATCCGCCCACTCTGGACCCTTTTCGAAATTCAGCATTAACTTCGCTGAAACGTATAATCTTTCTACGCTGAAGAAAATCGGCGACTGTAGCGTCGAATCAACATTAGCTTCGTTGAATTCGTCTAGAGCAATTCCATCACACACTTGGCGATCTGCGAGAAACCGATTTGACTTCGGAAATTCGGCACGCCTAATGTCCGAGCGAGAAATGCGCGCGAAATTTCATGCACGCGCATCCTAAGCTTTGGAGGCCAGCAGGTATGCATAGGCAGAGTAAGACGTCGTCGTTGGTCAAGACGACACTGGCGGCCTTGTCGCTGGCGGCGATCTCGTCGCTCGCCGGCACTGGCTACGCCCAGGTCAAACCAGGCGATTTCATCACGCCTGAGAATGCAGCAAAGGTTCAGGACCTTGTCGGGCCCGGTGTCTACTACAAGGTTCAACACGGGATGTCGATGAAGGTCGTCCCCACCGAGCGAGTCGATTGGCCGCCGCCCTACAAGGACGCGACCGAAAAGTACTCCTCACAGGTTCGGCTCTCGCAGGATAAGCGCAGCGTCGTCGGCTATGTGGCGGGCCAGCCCTTCCCGCTGATCGACGCCAACGATCCTGAGGTTGCCGAGAAGATCATCTGGAACAACGTGTTCCGTCCGATCACAACTGATGACTACGATCTGCGCTACTACGATTGCGACTCCGCCTATCAAAAGAGCGGCCCGCAGACGCAGCAGATCGAGTACTTTCAGATCGGTCACTACGCCGGATACGATCTCGTCGGCCGCACCGAAGTCGAGCCGACTCCGATCGATCCCGATTTCAAAGTCACTGGCCGCTACTGGCTGTTCGGCCTCTATCCTCTGCTCGCGCCCCAGGAAATCCGCGGCACCGGCTTCATCCGCTGGCGCTATGCTGATCCGAAGCGCGGCGACGACACCTGGTCACTCAGCGCCGGTTCGCGCCGACTGCGCCGCGTCGACGAATCGATCCTGAGCTCGTCCACCACCGCCGGTGGCACCTCGGCCCACTCGTGGGATCCTGACCACTATTCGGGCTTCAACCCCAAGACCGAGCAGTACAACTACAAGTTCCTGGGCGAAAAGAACATGCTGGCGACGATCCATGCGGTCCACTCGCCTGAGCAGCGCTGCCCGACCGACGGCGGCACCAGCGCATGCCCCGAAGCGTGGGAAATGCGCCACCTGTACATCGTGCAGGCGTTGCCTGATCGCTCGCGCATCAACGCGCTCGATTCCCGCACTGTCATCTACATGGACAGCGAAATGTGGTTTGAGCCCTACATCGACACCTATGATCGTGCCGGCCGCCTCTTCCGCAGCCATATCTACTGGCTGGCGACGCGCGATCGTCCGGTGCCTGATGCGAAGGTCGCGATCTATCCGTTCAAGCGCTCGTTCGTCGTAGGCGCGGTTTCGACCGACGTGCAATCGGGCCTCGCGACGATGTGCTATCTGCCGGGCATGGAAACGCCTGAGCGCGAATGCTGGTACATCAACATGGGCGCGGTGGACAAGAGCTTCTTCACCACCGACGCGATGGTCCGTGCAGCCAGCTTCTAAGCTGATCGCATAACCAGAAAACCTACCGGCGCGGTCCCTGAAGGATCGCGCCGGTTTCATTTTACGCGCTCTGAAGTAAATCGCGGCGTGAGGCCCTGCCCGAGATCGAATTGGCGGCCACCAATCAAAACGACGGAAGAGCCATTTTCTTCACACACTCTCAGGATGACGGAGTGGATGGCAGCCAGTTGATTCCGACAACAACCAGTCAGCGCATTAAATTTTGTCATCCCGAGCGACGTCGAGAGATCTTGGAAGCCCCCAAAGGGGCCGGTGTCTGTCCTGCCGATAGTTATCGACGCACTCTCACAGCGAGCGTATAGAAAGACCAATGCTCACCGCCGATACCGTCAGGAAAACCCTCCACGATCTCTACTCCTACGAAGTCTCCGACACCGACGCGCAGGCCATCGCGAACGGCGCGGGCCCGATCTTCACGCTGTCGCAGCATCTGAAGGCGCTGACGCTCGACGACGTTTCAGTCCCGTTCAGCTACCCCGTGATCGCCGCCGAAGCCGCGCGCCTCGCCAAATTGAAGCGCTGATCATCCGATCGAGGATGCCGATGTCATACTCCGAGTTGCTCGAATTCGATGTCGTCGCGCTCGGCGACAAGCTGCGCGCCCGCGAAATCTCACCGGTCGAATTGACCGAGGCCTACCTGGCGCGAATCGCCCAAGTCGATTCGAAGCTCCGCGCTTATATCACCGTGACCGACGATGTCGCCCGCAAGGCCGCGCGCAAAGCCGAATCTGAAATCGCCAGCGGCGAATGGCGCGGGCCGTTCCACGGCGTTCCGATCGCGCTCAAGGATCTTCTCTACACCAAGGGCATCCTGACCACCGGCGGCTCGAAGATTCTCGCCGACTTCAAACCCAAGTTCGACGCGACGGTGTGGACGCGCCTGAGTCGCGCAGGCGCCGTGCTGCTCGGCAAGCTCAACCTTCACGAGTTCGCCTACGGCGTCACCTCGACCAACCCGCACTGGGGCGCGGTCCGCAATCCCTACGATCCCGAGCGCATCCCGGGCGGATCGAGCGGCGGCAGCGCCGCGGCGATCGTCGCGCGCACCGCGGCCGCCACGATCGGCAGCGACACCGGCGGCTCGATCAGAATCCCGGCTGCTCTCTGTGGATGCGTCGGGTTGAAACCAACCTGGAGCCGCGTCAGCCGCTACGGCGTCATCCCGCTCTCCTACACTCTCGACCACGTGGGGCCGATAACGCGCACCGTGCGTGACGCCGCGCTGATGATGAACGTGATCGCGGGCCACGATCGCAACGATTCAACCTCGAGCCGCGAACGCGTCACCGATTACTCGATCGGCCTCGACTCGAAATTAAGCGGGATGCGGATGGGTATCGTCAAGGAACTCAACGACGGCCTCTCCGACGATGCGCGGAAATCGTTCGACGCGGCAGTCGCGGCGCTCAAGTCTGAAGGCGTCGCGATCGACGAAGTGTCGATCCCGTCGCTGCCACTCGCGGGCATCGCCAACGGCATCATCACGTTCGCCGAAGCGTTCGAGTATCACGAAGAGTGGATGCGCGAGCGGCCGCAGGACTACGGCGACGACACCCGCCGCGTGCTGGAGTTCGGCATGCTCACGACCGCCGCGAGTTACATTCGCGCCCAACGCTCGCGCGCAAGAACGCTGGCGGAAGCCAACGCCGCGTTAGGGAATCGCGACGTCCTGCTCGCACCCGGCAGCGCCATCGTAGCGCCAAAAATCGGCGAAGGCTCGACCATCGACCCCGCCGCAAAGGTCGACCTGGTGCAGACCCTGCTCCGCTTCACGCAAGGCTTCGACACCACCGGCCAACCAGTGCTGGCAATTCCAACCGGCCTGTCAGAAAGCGGCCTGCCACTCTCGATGCAAATTATCGGCAGACTCTTCGAAGAATCAAAAGTCCTGCAAGTAGCCGCCGCCTACGAACGCCTCCGCGGCCCAATCCCGCCGCCACGCGAATTGAGCGAAGCAAACACCCAGTGATGCCGGCGGCGCATCGCCCTTCCTTAGGAAATGAGGAAAGCGCTGCGCGCGCTTATCGGTACCGGCCCCTTCGGGGCCTCCGAGATCCCATTCGACTTCGCTCGGGGCAGGCTTTTCGACTCCGCAGACTCCGCTCAAGATGACGGAACGGATCGCGGCCAATGATTGTGATTACGAGCGCGCCGGAAAGATTCACAGACGCTCGGGATGACACAAAAAAAGATGAGCTTCAGTTCGCGCGGCCAGCATCATTGCGTCAGCCGCGGGACTGTAAGCAAACCCTGCAACCTAGAACAGGCGCTTTTGGCCGTGTTTGAAGCCGCCTTGCTCGCCGATTGCATCGGTGGGCTGGCGCTCGTTGCGCTCCTGCTGGTTGACGCGCGGCTCGTTGTTGCGCGGCTCGTTGGCGCGCGGCTCAGTATTGTTGCCGCGTTCGCGGCGACGGCCGCGTGGCTGGCTGCCTCTTTCACGCTCGCGTCGAGTGCCTTCCGCCGGCACGATCTCGATCGCGCGCAGGAAACCTTCGCCCGCCGAGCGCGTCGTCAGCATCGGATCGTCTTTGAGCGCGAGATGCACGACACGGCGGTCGCGCGGCGGCATCGGCTCGAGTCTTACCGGGCCGTGCTCGCGCTTGGCCTTCTCACCCATCGAGAGCGCCATGCGATGCAACTGTTGGCGCCGGCGCGCGCGATACGATTCGGTCTCGAGCGAGATCGGAACGGCGTCCTTGATCCGCCGCGCCAGGATCCGGTTAACGACGTATTCGAGCGCGTCGAGCGTCTGCCCATGCCTGCCGATAAGGATGCCGGAGCCGTCGCCCTTGATCTCGATCTCGATTGACTCCTGGTCAGCGTCGAGCTGCTTGAGATCCGCCTTCTCGCCCATCAGCTGAAGGATCTGGCCGAGGATCGAGCTCGCCTCCTGGCCTTGATGCTCGAGGTCCGCCGGCTGACGATCGCCCTCAGGCGTTTCCTCGCCGTTGGCCTCTGGAGCCGATATGCGGGGCTCAACGGGCCGCCGCTCAGGCTGCGGACGAGGCCGCTCGGGAGCGGGCCGGCGCGGGCGTTCCTCGCGCGGGGCGGGCGCCGATGCGGACTTGACAAGCGGTGGAGCGGGAGGCGGCGCCTGCACCCCGCTGGTCGCCGCGAGCTGCGGACGCCGCGTTACGCGCACGCGCGCCTGGCGCGCGCCGAGGCCCAGCACGCCCGCGCGCGGCGTGGCCAGGACCTCGATGGTCGCGTCGTCTTCATTGGCGCCGAGCTGCTCGAGCGCGTCCTTGATCGCTTCTTCGACCGTGGCGGCCGATACTTCAATCGAATCGTTGGTGCTCATGTCGCAGGTGTGTAGCTCTTCATTTCGCGATTGAGAAAGAATTGCTGAATAACGCCGAGCATGTTCGAGGCGAAGTAGTAAAGGGAAAGACCCGACGGAAAGTTTATCAGCATCACGGTAAAAATCAGCGGCGTCAGCATCATCATTTTCTGCTGATTAGGATCGGGCGAGGTCGGTGTCAGGTATTGCTGGCCGAAGCTCGACAGACCCATCAGCAGCACCAGCACCGGCAGTCCGTGGCACGGCACCAGCGGCAGCTGGGGCATCCACGAAATATGCAGGCAGTCGGGCACCGACAGGTCATTGATCCATCCAACAAAAGGCGCGTGGCGCAGCTCGATCGAGTTGAGCAGCGCCTCGTAAAGGCCGATGAAAATCGGCAACTGTAGCGCCATCGGCGCGCATCCGCCGAGCGGATTGACGTGATTGCGCTTGTACAGGTCCATCATCTCGCGCTGGAGCTGATCGTTGTTGTCCTTGTACTTTTCGCGCAGCTTGGTCATCTGCGGTTGCAGACGCTGCATCTTGAGCATCGAGCGCTGACTCTTGATCGACAGGGGCAGGAACGCGATACGAATCGCGGCGGTCATCAGCAGGATGTCCACGCCCCAGTTGGGCGCGATGAGATGGAATAACTTTAGTGCGCGCAGGAAAGCAAGCGCCAGAATCCCGGCCCATCCGAAGTCGATCGCCTTGTGCAGCGAGGGGTTTACCGATTCGAGCGCCTCGAGCAGCTTCGGCCCCATGTAGACCTGGGTCGAGACGTGCATCGCCTTCGGAAACAGCAGCCGCGCGATCGCTTCGTCGTCCGCATACGCCATCAAGAGTGTGCCCGAGGCCGGGCTCGATGGCAGGAAGGCGCCCAGGAAGTAGCGGTCGCCGAATCCGGCGAAGGTGATCGTCCCGCTGACGGGCGGCACCCCCTGCTTGAGCTTCTTTTCGAGCTGGGTGAAAACCTTGTCGCCGACGTCGGCCTGCAACTCCGGATAGTCGCGATACCCGGTAAGCGTTCCCAGCGGCTGGCTCATCGAGATGCCGAGCTCGTCGGGAGCTGCCGGGCCCGCCGCGGTCACGTCCATGTCGAAGGCGTAAGTATCGTTCTTGAAGGTGAAGGTCTTCTCGATCTTCTCGCCGTCGGGCGTTTGTCCGTCGAGGGTGAGGGTCGACGCGCCGCCATCGACGGAAACTTTGTCGGGCGACGACGAGGTGTAGGTCATCGCGCTATCGTCGAAGAGCTGCCCACTATGAGTTAACAACGCGCCGAGCGGCAGCCGACCGCCGTACGGCGCGCGCACCATCTCGTAGAGCGGGCTCGTCGGTCCGGCGAACTGCTTGTACTTTTTCAGCTTCAAGCTTCTGAGGCGGCCGCCGTGGCTGGTGAAGGTCGCGATGAAAAGATTGGTCTCGACCTGGTAGGTATGCTCCGGCGCTCCCGGCGCCGCCGCGCTCGGAGTGGCTCCTGGAGCCATCGTGAGCGGAGCCTCGGCTGAAGTGGTGGAAGGCGAAGCGGCGCTGGTCGGCAGATTCTTGTTGGCCGGCGCGCTCTGGGTCTGCGGCGGATAGAGCCGCTTCAGCACCAGTTCCTGGTAGGCGATGATCAGGACGAGCGAGATGATGACGGTTACGATTACGCGGCTAGTATCCAACTGGCTGTTATCCTCAGGATTGGCGGGGCACGGGATCGTGACCGTGACCGCCAAGCGGGTTGCATCGTGCGAAGCGGACGAGCGCCATCGCGCCGCCGCGTATCAGGCCACGATGAGCGATCGCCTGAGCGGCGTACTCCGAGCAGGTCGGCTCGAAGCGGCAGGCCGGTCCGAACAGGGCGGCGAGCAGCGGTGAGAGAGTGACTTTGTAAAGGCGAAGTACGCCCGAGGCGGCGTGGCGCGGCAGCTCGCGCATCGAAGCCGCGGCGCTCATCGCGCGAGCCTCGAAGCGATACTGGCAGTTGCGGCGAGCAGCTCGCCGGAAATCGCCGATGAATCCAGAGCGGCGGCGCCGCCGCGAGCGATCACGACCAGCGATACGCCGCGCGGAATCATGCCGCGCAGCGCCAGCCGAAAGCATTCGCGCACCCGGCGCTTGATCCGATTGCGCGCGACCGAATTGCCGATCTTGCGCGACACGGTGATACCGAGGCGCGAGTCGGTGTCATCCCCGATTTTTCCCGCATAGAGCACGAAATGGGCACTCTGCTGGCGCACGCCGTGGCGCTGGAGACGAAGGAACTCGAGGCTATTATGTAGCCGGTCAATAGCGCCGAAGCTCGTGGGCGTGCGGACGCGGTCTAGCCGGGCTGCTTGGCCGGGATCGAGATTGCCAGGCGCTTGCGGCCCTTGGCGCGCCGGCGTTTGAGTACGTTTCTGCCGCCGGGCGTGGCCATGCGCGCCAGAAAGCCGTGGGTGCGTTTGCGGCGGCGGTTGTGAGGTTGATAGGTCCTTTTCATCGCTGGCGGCCAATTTCATTCGAATTCGGACCCTTCCCCGGGATGGGGTCCGTTGTCGGTAGGTCTCGCCGCTCATAGGTCCGGGGTGGCGGAAACCCTGAACGCACAATCGAACCATACCGCAGCCCCGCGGGCAAGAGAATACGAGGATTTTTGCGCGGTCGCCTGACCCGCGTTGGCGGCCTTTGGTGATGAAAATCGAAAGTCTCACCTCAAAGACACGAAGGCACAAAGGTCCTTCTTAGTGCTTTCGTGCCTTTGTGGATGATTTTTGCCTACTCGCTCGCCCCTCAGCCCGGTGGATTCAGACGACAGGGAGAGCTGAACGTGCCGATTACACGTCGAAATCAGGGGCCATCGAGACTCCGTTTGATCGGTCATTGCCATGCTAGCGTATAGCCGCGATGTACGTGCAGGATACGATTGTTGCTCCGGCGACCGCGGCGGGGCGGGGCGCGGTCGCGATAGTGCGGCTCTCCGGCCCGCGCGCGATCGCGATCCTCGATGCGATCTGGCGGCCGCCCGGAGCCGCACTGCGTCCGCGCGAACTCAAGCTGGGCGATGTGATCGATTCCGCGACCGGCGCGCAAATCGATCGCGCGATGGCGACGATCATGATCGCGCCGAAGAGCCTCACCGGCGAGGACGTGGCCGAGATCCAATGCCACGGCGGCGCGTACATCGTGCGGCGTATCGTCGCGCTCGCGATCGAGCACGGCGCGCGGATGGCCGAGCCGGGCGAGTTCAGCCGCCGCGCTTTTCTCAACGGCCGGATCGATCTGGCCGAGGCCGAGGCGGTCGCCGACCTCGTCGAGGCGCGCAGCGAAACCGCTCTGGCGCAGGCACTTGCGCAACTTTCGGGGGCATTGTCGGAGCGCGTCGGCAGGTTGCGCAACGAAGTGATCGCGATTCGAGCGCATCTCGAAGCCGAGATCGATTTCGCCGATGAGAATATCGAGCTGCCCGCGCGCGACGAGATCGCGCGCGCGATCGAGCGGCTTGGGGCGGAGGTCGCCACGATCGGCGACACCTTCGCGCGCGGCCGAATCGTGCGCGAGGGAATCCGCGCCGCGATCGTAGGCAAGCCCAACGCCGGCAAGTCGAGCCTGCTCAACCTGATGCTCGGGGCAGAGCGCGCAATCGTCACCGCGGTCCCGGGCACGACCCGCGACGTGATCGAGGACTTCATCGCGCTTGGCCCGTACTCGATAACGCTCGCCGACACGGCCGGGATGCGCGAGGCGGGCGACGAGGTCGAGCGCCTCGGGATCGAGCGCACCGCCCGCGCCGCGCGCGACGCCGAGCTGCTGATCGCCGCGTTCGACGCGTCGCGTCCGTTCCAAGATGACGACGCGCGAGTGATCGAAATCGCCCGCGGGCGTGCGGGAATCGCGCTGCTAAACAAGCGCGATCTGCCGCCGCGCCTCACCGCGCACGAGCTGCGCGAGCGCGGTCTCACGATACCGATCCTCGGCGTGTCGGCGCTCGTGCTCGAGGACGCAGCCGCGATTCGCGCCGAGCTCGAGCGCGCCGCATCGGCGATAACGGCCGCGCCCGCATCAGACGAAATCGCGATCTCGCGCGAACGCCATCGCGTGGCACTCGAGAAGGCAGCGGCGGCGCTAGCCGAGGCATGCGCGGGCGCACTCAAGGGAGTTCCGCCCGAAATGATCGCGGTGGATGTGATGGCAGCGGCCGACGCGCTCGGCCAAATCACGGGCGAAGTCACCAGCGAGGACGTACTCGACGCTGTGTTCCGCGAATTCTGCATAGGAAAGTAAGACAGCAACGGAAAAGACTCACCACAAAGGCATCAAGGCACAAAGTCAGAATTATTTTTTTCCCTTAGTGCCTTGGTACCTTAGGGGTGATCTACTGCTGTATATTTCTCCTACTTTTAGTAA
This sequence comes from Candidatus Binataceae bacterium, assembly GCA_035508495.1. NCBI lineage: Bacteria > Candidatus Binatota > Binatia (SeqCode) > Binatales (SeqCode) > Binataceae (SeqCode) > Binataceae bacterium (SeqCode). Next base: position 10,403 of record DATJMX010000066.1, on the reverse strand, counting down.
CATCACCCTTTGCGCGGCAGGCCCACGCACGCGATAATCACCCGATTGCCATGAAGTACGACGTTATCGTAGTCGGCGCGGGGCACGCCGGTATCGAGGCCTCGCTCGGCGCGGCGCGGATGGGCGCGCGCACGCTGATGCTGACGCTCAACCTCGACCATATCGGCCAGATGTCGTGTAATCCCGCGATCGGCGGGATCGGCAAGGGCCACCTGGTGCGCGAGATCGACGCGCTCGGCGGTGAGATGGGCGTCGCGATCGACGCGACCGGCATCCAGTTCCGCTTCCTCAATACGCGCAAGGGTCCTGCCGTGCGGGCGCGCCGTGCGCAGGCCGACAAGGCGGCGTATCGCTCGCGCAGCAAGCGCGTGCTCGAATCCGCGCCGAATCTGAAGGTGCGCCAGGCGAGCGTCGAGCGCCTGATTGTCGAGGGTGGGGCGGTGCGCGGCGTCGAGTCGCAGATTGGCGAGGTCTTCGAGGCGCCCGCCGTTGTGCTCACGACCGGGACGTTCCTGAAGGGCCTCGTCCATATTGGCGATCGCAACTATTCGGCGGGCCGCGCCGGCGATTTCGCCGCGATGGGCCTCAGCGACGACCTCGCGCGGCTGGGATTCCGTATCGGACGCCTCAAGACGGGAACCTGCCCGCGCCTGGATTCGCGCACGATCGATTATTCGCGCCTCGAGATCCAGCCCGGCGATGAACCGCCGCCTGCGTTCTCATTTCGCACCGAGCGGATCGAGCAGAGCCAGCTCCCGTGCCATCTCACATGGACCAACGCGCGCACTCACGACATCATCCGCGCGTCGATCGATCGTTCGCCCATGTATTCCGGGATTATCCAGAGCCGCGGCCCGCGCTATTGCCCATCGGTCGAGGACAAGGTGATGCGCTTCGCCGACAAGGAGCGCCATCAGATTTTCCTTGAACCCGAAGGCCGCGACACCGTCGAGGTTTATCCCAACGGCCTCTCTACGAGCCTGCCGCTCGACGTGCAGGTCGCGATGGTGCATTCAATCGCGGGGCTCGAGGCGGCCGAGATCATGCGGCCCGGATATGCGATCGAATACGACTTCTCTGACCCGACCCAGCTTGGACCGTCGCTGGAGACCAAGCTGATTGGCGGGCTTTTCTTCGCCGGCCAGCTCAACGGCACGACCGGATACGAGGAAGCGGCGGCGCAGGGACTGATCGCCGGTATCAATGCCGCCCTGAAGGTGCGTGGCGAGCCGGAGCTGATCCTGCGGCGCGACGAGGCCTATATCGGCGTGATGATCGACGACCTCGTCACGCGCGGAATCGGTGGCGAGCCGTATCGGATGTTCACCTCGCGCGCCGAGTATCGTCTGCTGCTGCGCGAGGACAACGCCGACCGGCGGTTGTCGCCAATTGGTGAGCGCCTGGGCCTGCTCGACCCGGCAGCCAGCGCGCGGATGCGCTCGAAGGTCGAGACCGTTCGCGCCGAGCTTGCCCGTCTCGGCTCGATGACGATTCATCCCACCGATGCGGTCAATTCGCGTCTCGTCGAGTACGGTTCCGCGCCGATTCCTCAGGCTATCCGGGCGATCGAGCTGCTGCGACGGCCAGAGCTCTCCCATGCGTCGATTCTCGAGCTCGTCGGCGTCGAATCGACGCTGACTATCGATGAGATCGCAGAGCTTGAGACCGAAGTGAAGTATTCCGGATACGTGCGGCGCCAGAACGAGGCTGTCGAGCGCTTCAAGCGCCTCGAGGACACTTCGATTCCGGAGTGGGTCGACTTCCAGGGCGTCTCGGGTCTTTCCACCGAAGTTCGCGAGCGGCTGACGCGGGTGCGGCCACGCTCGCTCGGTCAGGCGGCGCGGATGCCCGGGATTACTCCGGCGGCTATCTCGCTCCTTGCGGTCCATATTAAAAGTCGACGCAGCCGCGATATCCGGGCTATCTGAGTTGCCGGCAATGTTTCACGTGAAACATCGCAGCGATTCCAGGCGCGGGGAATGTTTCACGTGAAACATTCCAAGCCGCAAGCTCGAACCACTCGACAGACAGGGCCAACTCCCGCCGAAACAGGTGCGATGCTCCGGGCGCAGATTGAGCCGTTCCTCGCGTCGAAAGCCTTTGGCCGTCCCGACCTGCCGCGCCGCCTCGAATTGTTCGGCTCGACACTCGCGCTATGGGGCGCCAAGGCTAACCTCACCGCCGACGCCAGCGACCCCGGCCAGATGGCGTTCCATGTTATCGATAGCCTGATGCCGTTGATCCTGGCGGCCAGCGGTGAGGCTCCGGAATTTACCAGGATGATCGAGCGAGGTACCTTGATTCTTGATATCGGCAGCGGCGCTGGCTACCCGGGGCTTATCCTGGCGGCTGCGTCCAAGGCGAACTTCATCCTGACTGAGCCGCGCCGCAAGAAGCAGCACTTCCTCGAAGCAGCCGCCGCCGAGATGGGGCTCGAAAACGTCGAGGTCGAACCCACCTATGCCGAGGCAGTCGATCCGGGAGACGGCTTCGACTTTGTTACCGTGAAGGGCGTCCGTGTCGACCACGGTATCTTCGCGGCAGCGGCGCGAGTCCTCAAGCTCGGGGGGATGCTGATCGTCTATGCGAGCGCGAAGCAGCAGTTCGACAATCGAATCGCCGAAAAGGTCGGCCTGGGCCATCCGATCAGCGCACATTACGATCTTCGACGCAGCTCGCTGACGGCTGAGATGGCGCTGGCGACCTGGCTGCGCATCTGAATTCCTCTTCAAATCAGGGCTAGATTCGAGCACTGTGCAGAAATCGGCGGTTCTGCGTTGATTTCCGTCGGCCCGGCGGATTTAATCGAACTTGGGTGCGATGTTTCACGTGAAACATTGCGTCGCAGTTTCGAGGATGCGCGAGTCCTTCGCGCATGGGATGGGATGAGGCGGCGGTTGTGGGACGGATAATCGCAATTGCGAATCAGAAGGGCGGTGTCGGCAAAACGACGACCGCGATCAACCTCGCGGTCGCGCTGGCGGATACCGGTCGGCGTGTGCTTCTGGTCGACCTCGATCCCCAAGGCAACGCCACTTCAGGAGTGACCCGCGCCGAGGATGCCCGCGCCGTTCGCGAGGAAGGCAAGACCATCTACGAGGCTTTGATAGGCGGCGAACCGCTGACGGATATCATCAAGCAGGTTCGGCCCTCGCTTTTCCTTGCACCAGCCGGCGACGATCTGGTCGGCGCCGAGATCGAGTTGGTAATGATGGAAGGGCGGGAGCGGCGCTTAAGAGCGCTGCTGGAGCAGGTCAAGACGGAATATAACTATGTTCTAGTGGATACGCCGCCCTCGCTCGGTATTCTGACGCTCAATGCGCTCGTAGCCGCCGACGCGGTCCTAGTTCCGATGCAATGCGAGTACTACGCGCTCGAGGGTCTGAGCTCCCTCGTCGCGACCATCAACAAGGTCCGCGCTGCGCTGAGGCCCGAGCTCGCGATCGAGGGTCTGTTGCTCACGATGTTCGACTCGCGCAATCGTCTCAGCCATGAAATTGCAGCCGAGGTGCGCAAGCATTTTCCTGAAAAGATCTTTCGCAGCGTTATTCCGCGCAACGTGCGGCTCTCGGAAAGTCCCAGCCACGGGCTCTCGGTGCTGGAGTACGAATCGAAGTCGGCAGGCGCCGAAGGCTACCGGGCGCTGGCTGCGGAAGTGATCGCCAAGGAAAGAAAAACCGGGATGCTCCACGCCTGAGCGATGCTGACTGGCAGTTAATATTCCCGGTCCCTGTGAACCATGACACTTCGCGGCACATCCCTCTCTAAAACCCCTCTCCCTGACCAGGGAGAGGCCGGCGCCGCATCGCGGCGCCGGGTGAGGGTCGTCGGCGGCCTCGACCGCAGCAGGTATTGCGTGGAGTCGAGCAAGAAGATCGACCTAACCCCTAACCCCTTCCCGCATCGGAAAGGGGGACCAGTAGCGCTCTCCACAAATTGTTTACAGTCTTCTCCTGTCAGGGGACAGAAAGAGGCGGTGGCGTTATTCAATGACACCGCGAGCGCGGGTGCGGGGCGGGCATTGGTCTCTATGCTAACAAACAGTCAATCACTGGTGATCATATGAATCGGAAACCATTGGGGCGGGGGCTTGATGCTTTGATTGGCGCCCGCGACAGCTTTAACCCGCGGATGAGTCCGGCCCTCGACGCGCAGCTTATGATGCTCACGATCGAGAGTATCCATCCGAGCCCTTTTCAGCCGCGCACCAATTTCGATCCGCAAAGCCTCGATGAGCTGACGCAGGCGATCAAATCGCAGGGCGTTATCGAGCCGCTGGTGGTGCGCAAACGACATACCGATGACCTGCCGGGCGGCGCGATCTTCGAGCTGATCGCGGGCGAGCGGCGGCTGCGCGCCGCGCGCGCCGCGGGACTCGCCGAAGTTCCGGTCGTGATTCGCGAGCTCGACGATCGCGGCGCGCTCGAGATGGCGCTGGTCGAAAACCTGATGCGCGAGGATCTGAATGCCGTCGAGGAGGGCCGCGCGCTCGCGCGTCTCAATCGCGACTTCGGCCTGACGCATGAAGAAATCGCGGCGCGGATTGGCAAGAGCCGCGCTTTCGTCACCAACACGATAAGACTCATCGATCTGCCGCGGCCGGTGCTCGATCTGATCGAACGCGGAACGCTGCGCCCGGGCCAGGCGCGTCCCTTGCTCGCGCTGGCCACGGCAGAAGCGCAAATCGCGGCGGCGCGCAGAATCGTCGAAGGCGGTATTACAGCCCGCGGCGCCGAAGAAATTGCAATCGCCGAGGGTAAGCCGCGCGTGCAGCGCGCCGCGTCGCAGCCAGAGCGCATCGATCCGAATCTGACCGCGTTGGCTGAGAGCCTGCAGCGGGTGCTCAAGCGCAAAGTCCGGATCATGCGGCGGCGCGGCCGCAATCCCGGTCGAATCGAGATCGACTATTACGATGTCAACGATCTGAACGCGCTCGCGTCGGCGTTGGCCGCAAACGCACGCGCCTCCGCGCATCCCTAGGGCGTAGCTCCTGCTGGTGGATACTGGCGTCCTCGGTGTGGATGACTTCCAGCGTTTAACCTCTCCCTCAGCCTCTCCCAGGAGAGGGGACTAGAAATCGCTTTCGAGAGCGGAGTCGATTTAAGTTTCGCAGCGCTCTCCAGGACAGCAGAGCGTCGAATCGGCGCGACGATCCTCTTGAGCTTGCGGCGTGGAATCGGAGCGGCGATGTGACAAACGGTCACCGGTATTCTGCGTCGTCCAGTTCCCGGGCCGCGTTCAGAATCAGCTCGTAGACGTGGGCGGTGTCGTGGATTCCGACCAGCTTGTAGCACTCGCCGCGCGCGCCCCAGATTTGGGGGAGTGAGGGATTCGAGAATGGTATGTACGCGAGCATCGGGTCGATCGCTCCAGGCACGCTTTCGATCGCGCTTGCGTAAAGCGTGATCGTGGCGAGATGCCGCCGCACTTTCATCAGCGGACCGTTGAGGCGATCGAGCAGGACACCGACCGCTTGGTGTTCGCGCAATCCGGTGAGAATGATGACGCGTTGATTGGTCACGGCGTAGAACGTCGAACTGATATAGCTGTGGAAGAGTGCGCCCTCGCCGACAAACAGCATCACGATCGCGGCGAGCAGGATTGCGCTCTGATTCATCGCCACCCCAAGGTTGGATTCGGGCGCAAGCAGACGCATCGCCAGCACAATTGCGCCGAGCGTAACGACGATCGCGACGCGGATAACGATCGATCGCGTTTCATGCGGCCGCCCGCTCCAGAGTATCGATTCTCCGGCGAGCAGATGCGGCGCAATCTGAGTCGAGGCCTCGGGATCCATCACTGCCACTATTTTTTTATATATCGGAGGCGCTGCGCGCGATGTCTGGCAGCGGTCCCTTTGGGCGGCCACCAGGATTCTTCGAATTCGCTCAGGATGACAGATTGGATGGCGTTCATCGTCTTAAAGTGACGACCAGTCAGGCCGAATCGACTATCCGATCAAAAGCTATCCTGGGGTCTTTGTGCCTTTGATGGTGAGTCTTTTTCTTTCTCTGAGAAGCTGATTCGCGGCTGACTTGCTTGGGGCTTTGCGCGACAATGTTCGCGTGAGCGACAAAGACAACAATCCGTCGCGGGGCGAACTGGTGAGGCTGACGCAGCGCTGCAAAGCCGCGGGTTGAGCCGGCAAGCTGGGTCCGGCGGACCTTGACGCGGTATTGTCGCGGCTGGAGCTTCCGAGCAGCCAGGATTTGCTCGTCGGTATCAACACCGGCGACGACGCCGGAGTGTTTCGTCTTTCCGACGACCTCGCGATCGTCAACACGGTCGACTTCTTCACGCCGATAGTTGACGATCCTTTCACCTTCGGCCAAATTTCCGCGACCAACGCGCTCTCCGATGTGTACGCGATGGGCGGGGTGCCGCGCACCGCACTCAACATCGTATGCTGGCCGCAATCGGGATTGCCGCCCGAGATGCTTGCCGAGATCATGCGCGGCGGTGCCGAAAAAGCCCGCGAGGCTGGCGTCGTGATTGTCGGCGGCCACAGCGTCGCTGACGACGAAGTCAAATTCGGCATGGCGATCACCGGGGTGATCGATCCGCGGCGGATCGTCAGGAATATTGGCGCGCGCCCTGGCGATGCGCTGATCCTCACCAAGCCGCTCGGCACTGGGATTACCATGACGGCCTTCAAGCGCGATGCGCTGCCGGAGGATCAGTACCTCGCCGCCGTGCAATCGATGACCAAGCTGAACGCCGCGGCCGCATCGTTGATGCTGAAGCACGACGTGCACGCCGCGACCGATGTCACCGGCTTCGGCCTGGTCGGACATGCGCTCAAGATGGCCCAGGGCAGCGACGTCACGATCGTGTTCGAAGAATCGGATTTGCCGCTGCTGCCCGGAGCGATCGAACTTGCGCGCGCGGGAATGATCCCCGGCGGCGGCAAGCGTAATCGCGAGTTCTACGATGCGCAGGTGAAGATCGCAGACGAAGTCGCGGATGAAATGGCTGAGATCGCGTTCGATCCGCAAACTTCCGGCGGCTTGCTTATAGCCCTCCCTGAGCGCCAATCGATGGCCCTTTTGGCTGAGCTCCACGCCTCGGACCATCGCGACGCCGCCATCGTGGGGCGCGTCGCTTCGCGCGGTGACTTCGCACTGGAATTGGCCTGACGCGCGGTCTAGGCATTCGCGCGAAACAATAGGAAAATAGCGGCGCGTATCGGGGGGCGGCGGTTCAGCTAATGGGACGATACGACGATTACAAGGAACTCGTGCTGGGGATGAGCTGCCAGCTCTCCGCGGAAGGGTTCTTCGGCACGCGCTCCGGCAGCGCCGGCAACGTGTCAGTCCTGGTCGATGACGAGGACGCGATCGTGGTCACGCCCACCCGGCTGCCTTACAACAAAATGAAAGCCGGCGACATCTGCGTCGTCGATTTCGACCTCAAACGAATCGAGGGCGAGCTGAAGCCATCGATCGAAGCGCCCATGCACGTCGCGGCGTACAAGACCCGTCCCGACGTGCGCGCCGTCATTCATACCCATCAGCGCGGCGCGAGCGCGCTCAGCCTGATTGCCGAGCCGATCCCGCCGCTGTTCGACGAAGTCGCGCTCGCGATCGGCAATGTCGTCGAGATCATTCCCTACGCGCTTTCGGGCACGCGCGAGCTGCACGAGATGGTGGCGGACAAGGTCAGGAACCGCTGCCACTGCTACATCATGCAGAACCACGGCGCGCTCTGCGTCGGCGCCGACCTCGAGCGAACCTTCACTTATGTCGAGCTGCTCGAGAAGATTTCGTCGGTGTATTTGCAGGCGCTGGCGACCGGAAGAGCGATCAGCACGCTGCCCGATGCGATCGCGTCGCAGCTCTTCGACGCCGTCGTGGCGCGGCAGGATCGCGAAATTGCCGCGCGCGATCGCGATCGCGGCAAAGCCGCGGCCGGCGGCGGATGAGTATCGAAGTCGTCGCGCTCGGCGCGCACGTTCTCGACATCCTGGGCCGGTCCCGTCAGGCAGATTCCCCAAGGCCAGGGCAGCATCATTCTCGATGAGCTCCTCGAATGCGGTGTCGGCGGCGTTATCCTGACGATGGGCGGCGAGGGCAGCCTGATGGTGGCCTCGCACGAGATGTTTCGCCTGCCCGCGTATGCGGTCGAAGTGTCGGACACGTCGGGATGCGGCGATGCGTACTGCGCGGGATTCATCCGCGCGATACTGCTGGGATGGAAGCCGCCCGAACGGATACGGCTTGGCAACGCAGCAGCCGCGCTGGTCGCGACCGGGCTTGGCTTCGACGCGGGTATCCGCGACCTCGACGACACGCTCCGCTATATGAACGAAACTCCCTTGCGCTAAAGGCCGTGTGGTACGATGCGGCCAAAATCAGGATGAGAGCTCAGACGCCGATGGATTTCTTTGAAGTTGCCACCAGCGCGCCGACAGTGCGCCGCTTTCTGGATAAACCCATTGCTCAGCGTGATCTCGAGACGATTCTCACCACGGCCAACATGGCACCGTCGGGATCGAATGCGCAGCCATGGGAATTCGTCGTCGTGCGCGACGCGGCGACGCGGGCGGAAATCCAGCGCCTGTACCTGGCGAGTTGGGAGCCTTACCGCGAGACCTCGATTATTCGGGGCCGCAAGGAACTCTCGCCGCGAGCGAAAAAGGCGCTCAGCATGGGCGATGAATTCGCGGCTTCACTCGCAATCGTGCCCGCGCACGTTATCGTCTTCCTCGATCGGCCCAAGATGCGCGTGGAGCGTGGCAGCGCCGAGGATCTAACCAATTTTGGCGCGACTTATGGCTCGATCTTTCCCGCGATCGAGCTGATGATGCTCGCGGCTCGCGCGCTCGGAATCGGCAGCGCGATGACTACGATGCTGTCGCCGCACGAGGCTGAGACCAAGGCACTGCTCGGCGTGCCTGAGCATTTTCAGTTAATCGCCTTGATTCCGCTGGGATATCCGGCCGACGGGTTCGTGCGGCCGTATCGCAAACCGGTTTGGCCGCGAATCCACGACGGGCGCTTCGGCGAGCGCTGGCATCGCTCCGGCAATTGAATGGACCGATGGCGCGCAAGCGCGCGTCAGGCGAGGGAAGTTTCCCTCGCCACGCGCACTTCCTCCCCCGCTTTTAACTGGATGTTGTGAGCTTCACGCGCGAGCGACGTTCGACGCCTGAAGTCCCTTGGGCCCCTGCGCTACTTCGAACTCGACCCTTTCACCCTGTTCGAGTGATCGGAAGCCTGCCCCGCCGATCGCGCTGTAGTGGACGAAGACCTCCTGGCCGTCCTCCATCGTGATGAAACCGTAGCCCTTCTTGGGGCTGAACCACTTAACCGTACCGTTCGCCATTTCCCCCGTACCTCCTGAAGGAAACCTGCAGTGTGAACCCTGGCTTTGCTTCTGCAGGCGGCGCCATCTCCCCAGACGACGCTGCTTATCGGCGCGGCATATAGCATAACCCGGTCATCTGACCCAAACGGTCGAATTGTCTCAAAAAGCGACCCAACGGCGACGATGACGCAACGAAACTACACGAAGCATCGAGCTACCTTGGAAGGGATGGAGACTGCACCCAAAATGACCGAAGGGTCAGTCAGTATTAGAGAAATTCGTCTTACGTAACAGTGTCGCGAAACACACCGTCAGCGTTCTGGAGTTACCAGTCGAAGCGCCGAATCGGGCGCGCATGCATATGGCAATGATCGGGAATCTGGCGCATCACGCCGTCGATAACGAATTTGTCGGCACCGTATTTTACGCGCGCAATAAGAGACAATGCCTCAATCATGAACGCGCGCTCTTCGTCGGTGGGAGTCTGGCGATGGTCGCCGAGCACCGCCATCGGCGTGTCACACGAATCGCAATCGAGGATCGTGAATTTGAACGGATGAGTGAACGCCGCGTATTTCTGCGTATACTCGCGCAGCTCGCACAATTCGCATTTGCTCATGATGTCGCGTAAGCCGCGCAGGCCTCAGGCTCGAGCGCGGCGCTGATCCTCAATAAATCCCGCGCGCAGCGTAACTGCGCGCGGGAGATCAGAACTTCGTAGCCGGATATGCTCAGTTTGCAGCAGGAGAAGCAGCCGACGATGGCATCGCCGCGGGCGATCCGACCGGCTCGCCGCGATTCTCCGGCATCGTCTTGGTGCCAGCCTTGGCAGCGGCCTTCGCATGCCGCTTGCAGCGATAGACGCTTGAGCGCGAGATCCCGAGATCGCTCGCGACGTCCTTGGCTGACTTGCCGCCGTTCAGCTCGTCCATAACCTTGTCGCAATCAACCTTGGTGGCTGCATAAGAGCTATGCACTCCAACGGCGAATAAGAACGTTGCAGCCATCAACGCCGAACTCGCCACGATCGCCAGTCGTTTCATTTTCCCCTCCCGAGGTATTTAGAAATCAGGACCTAAAGAACCTATCGAAAAGTC
>DATJMX010000065.1 GCA_035508495.1 Candidatus Binataceae bacterium | reverse complement strand
TGTCAACTGAACAGGGTTAGACAACGACTCCATTCCCCACCGACGTCTTGCCACAGTGAACAAATGGGAAATCAACTCCAGATCCAGCCGAATCGTCTGTCCGCCGACAACGCCTTCCCTCTCCGATATGTATTGAGCAATGTCTTTGGGTCGAATCGATGCCAGCGATCTGAGTGAAAGAGCATGACGCTTGAATCTGTTTAGACGGCTTCGCTCTTGTGAATATCCTTTCTTTCTAACGCTGACTTCGCGTTCATAGCGTTCCAGAGCTTGCGCCAAGGAAGTTCGTTCTGCTTCGGTGCTTGGGACAAAACGGCCGCGCGCCATTTCCCCTTCAATCACGGATGCCCAGCGCTCTGCTTCGGCGCGAGTGTCAAATGTGCCGTATTGGGAAGGGTAGTTTCGTCGGCGAATCGCAACTTCCCAATTTCCCGAGCGATTTCGGCGGAATGTTGCCACGCACACTAATTGTGGGAAGATTGTGGGAAAAGTCAATGTCCACAGCGAGGTCGACTATACATGCCATAATCGCTTTGCGCGTGCGAAGTCATAATTACTTTGATTTATTTGAAGATTTTAACTGGCGGAGGGGGGAGGGAGTCGAACCCTCCGGCGACAATATTAGCCGCCAAGCCGGTTTTGAAGACCGGTGGGGCCACCGGGCCCCTTCCTCCTCCATCGCCACTTACACGTTGATTGGAGGCGTCGAACGATCGCCTGCGCCTCAGATAGATTCGCGGTCACGGCGGATCTTGCGCGACGATTCGCGCAGCTCTTCCCAGCTGGTGCCCGAGGCTTTCAGGGTGGGCATCACGACCCTTTCCATATACCACGCACTGTCATCAGGCAGACCCGCCGCAACCAGGCTCGCGTGATAGTCGGGGAACAAGCCCTCGCCAGGCATCTTGAAGCGCGGTATCACATGAGCCATGTCAGCCAGCGTGCCCTCGCGATCGCGTTCTAATTCGACTTCCATGACGCCGCGATAAAAGCCCGCGTGACTGGCTTCGTCGCGACCGATTAGAAAGAAGATTCTATCCAGAATGCGGTCGCCGACTGCCGCGGCCCGCTCGCGCAGCAGTTTGTATCCAAGATGGGTCGCGGCTTCCTGCAACGCTCCGTAGAAAGACATCTGGCGGACACGCTCAAATGGCAGCGTCCATTCTTTGGTGTACAGACGGTCTTCGAATGCGATCATCGACTCGACCGAATGATTTCCCGAGCGGATCAGATATTCACGCAACGCCAACGCGTGCATCGACTCTTCGTAGGTCCAGTTCGCCCAGAACCACGAGAGCCCGAAAGTCTTGCGCAACAAAGGCATCACCTGTGCCCCGTAGTCGGGCAGGTACATTTCCTCGGTACAGGTATGCTCAACGGCGCGGATCGTTTGCGGCGACGCCTTCGCGGGTTCGAGCGAATCCCACGGAACGTCATCGAAGGGATTCCATCGCCGCTTGCTTTCCGCCGACTTGAGGAAATCAACGTAAATGCGGTGGATCTTCTCGCGATAGACTGAATCCTTCAAAAACCCCGCTCCGAAGTTACTCCGCGAGTTTTGGCTATCACAATTTATCGTCGCGGCAGGGGGTTTTCGCAAGCCGACGCTGGCTATGAAGGCGGCGTCATATTGATCAGAACTGAACCGCAGCCCAAGGGTCTTCGTGAACCGAAGAGCGGCTGAACCACATTGGCGCCGTGTATCGCGGACCGCCAGCCGAGCTCTCGAGACTGTGCAGCAAGGCACCGGGAAACAGCAGGAAAGAACCGGCCATCGGGCGATAGCCTTCACCCGTTTCGGGAAACAAGAGTCGTCCGTCTAAGAAGTCATCGTTGAGATAGATGATTCCGGCCCATTCGCGCCACGGCGTGGGGTTGGGCGTGCCGTCCATATTGCAGTGGTCGCGATGCGGAGGCATGGTTTGGCCGTCCCATCGCACCACCTGGATCGTGTCGGAAAACAATCTCTCGCCAGCCCATGCCGATGCGATCGCGGTCGCGCGATGGCGCCAGCGCTGCAATGTCCTTCGCACGTCGTTCTCAGAATCGGGAAAACTGCTGATCCACATCACCCGGCGATCGAAGAACGGATCGCCAACCACCGCTCCGTGACCCGGCTGGCTGCGTTCGTACGCGCCGATCACTGACAGACAGTCATCGCGGTCGGCGAACTTGTGAACCTCGAGCAGGGCGCTCATCGCCGTTTATCGAGCGGCGGTTGCAGACGCAACTTGCTGGTATGCTCCGCATCAGTAGCACGCCCGTCGGCATAGCGGCCGGCGAAGTAATCCTTGTCCCACGGCACGCTCAGGGCGTTCGCATCTCCCGCGGCAAGCCGCTCGCGCATCCTGGTCCGCCGCTCACGCCACGCGCCATGATCCGCGGCCAACTTTGCGTCGTCCTCGAGGCGGCGAACTACTGGTTGGACGCTTTGCTGAATACCGGCGCGCACAAGGCAAATCTGCGCATAGGCCTCGCCCGCCCGCCAATACACCTCTCCTGGCCGGGTAAATCTATAGTTCATCGTAAATGTGTACGGCAGCCAGTCAGTCTCAATCACCGCGGTCATCGGCGCGATTCCATCTTTGAACTGATTAGCCGGTCCACTGACCAGCAGATGAAAATCCATTTGCGTCCGAAAAATGTACGAGACATCGAATGTGAGGACGCCATTTCCGAAGTTGCTAATCGCCTGATCCGGGCGCGAGCAATAGACGGTTATGTCGGAAGTAGCGGGGCCACCGTTCCACGACGCCGTAACGTCGGCTGCGAGCAGAAGCTGCCATCCATAGGTGTTGGCAATAGTAAGTGGGAGACATCGGTATCCGTGTTTTCCAACTCCGGTGTCCATCCAGTCTCGTTCGACCGGCGCCGGGATCAGAGGCTGCGGTTCTTCAGAAAGTGCGAAGGCTTCAAGAAGCATTGCCCTACTGATGCGCCAATTGGGCATTTCCGATCTGAAGGGATCGGCGCCGCAGGACTTCCCACCAATTGACATATGGTACGAGACAGGACTCGGTCACCTCCGCGAAGACCGTACGGCATAGATCGCGCAGCTCAAGGCATCCCTCGCCGCGCCATGCCGCGATCAAGTCGCGCAGCGGCGCTTGCTTGAGATTACCCAGTGCGTAACGGCGCGACAGTCCATATACGAGCGGTGTAACCGTTCCGTCCGCCTCAATAACGAGCGTGGGAAGCAGTTCCGCGAGCGGTCGCGTAACATCCGCGCTTCCGTCACTATCGGCCATTGTCATCGCCCCGTTGAGCCGCAGGATCGCCCGATGCGCCGCGTCGAGGTGCACGATCATCCTGTTGCCCGCGAGCCGCCGGATCCGATCCAGCACCAATTGAGTGTACTCACAATCACGATCACTGGGTCCGCGACCCTGCATTTCATCGCTGGCCCGGCCAACATCTTCCAGGGGATGCACCTGCAGAAGCCTGGCGCCCTGATCGAGGGCGAACTGCGCTACCCAGTCGAGTTCATGAATATTTTCTCGCGTCAGCAGGAAAATAAATCCGAATGGGATTCCGGAACTCCTGACATCGTCCAGACGCGCACGCATCATATCAAATGCGCGCGCGGAGCCTCTGATTGAGTTGTGCGAGGCCGGCACACCGTCGAGGCTGATCGCCAGTAAGTCGGTTTTGTCCCGCAGCATCGCAAGGCGCGGCCGCGTCAGGACGGTGCCATTCGATACGATTACCGTGCTGAGACCACAGCCATGCGCATGATCGAGTGTAATAGGAAGCCAACTATACAAGGTCGGTTCGCCGCCCGAGAAGTTGGCAATATTAAATCCCTCCCTGGCCGCGTCGCTCAGGGCTTCCTGCAGTATCCAGGCGTCGATCTCTTCCCGCTCATCAGGCGAAGAAAGAGTGTAGCAATGCTGGCAGCGCAAGTTGCAGTATCGCGTCGGATGGATCTGCACATAGCGGTTCGCGCAGACCCACGATACACTGTCCGTTTCCATGCGATCACATTCGTAAGGATTGCGCCATGACGCTGGTGACTCGCACAATATGATCAATATTCTTCAGTTGCTCTTCAGTTAGATGGGCAGCCGGCTCGCTCTTTCGCCGCCGCTCAACCTCTTCGAGCGCACTGCGTATTTGCGCCTTGTAGGCAGCAGCCATTTGCCGCTCGTGCGGCGCGTTTGCCCGCTCGACGACGTCCAGGACCGAGCGCAACAGTCGTTCAATATGATCGATTACTTCTTCGCGCGAAGGCATAATTGTCCCTCATCTCTGGATTTTAGAGGAAACCTAGTAAGCCTATCCCAATACCCAGAATCGTGCCGATCGGGTTTGAGCCGTTCGAGGGCGGCGGTGGAGGGGGCGGCGGAGGCGGTGGTGGCGGCGCTGCAGTGGGAGGCGGCGGAGGGGGCGGCGGGGGAGCTGCCTGAGAAGGCTGTGAGGGTGCGCCCGCTTGAGGCTGCGCGGACGGACACGGGCAACAGCACTGCGCCGGATAAGGTGGATAGGCTGGAAACGGTGGAAAAGGCGGAAACGGCGCGTTCGCAGGATATGGCGGATACGGTGGGTATGGTGGATGGTAAGACATTGCGTCCAAACTCCTGGTTGGATTTAGCGCGAGTGGCTATCCTCTCGTTCCACGGCCACCGGCCGGGCGATTCTCTTCTTTACGGCTGCTTTCCTTTTTCTTCGCGGATTCTATTTCAGAGTCGGTTTGCTCCGGACTCTTATGCACTCCGGTTTGCGCACCTGCAGATTCGTGTACCAGAGCAGTTGCTGCTTGATGCAATCGCGCGTCCACTTTGCCGATCGAGTCGTGAAGCGACTGCAACACGTGGCTGGCGCGCTCCTGCAGCCGGCGCATCCTGGCAAGCTCTTTTTCAGCAGAATTGATTCGCCTCTCCAGATCGTCGCGCGCGCGGTGAATCTGGCCAGACAAAGCCTCGAGCCAGGCGCGCAACGCATGCGTCGGCCATAATGCACTTGCTGAGTGAGGCTCGCTCATGCGGACGATCCTCCGGAAGGCAATGTGCGTTTGACCAGCGCGGCGGCAGATTCACCAATATCCAGTAGCGCTTCCATATCGTGGATTCCCGCAGGATCGGGAAATTCAGCTCTTGCACTGAGCATTGGCGCTACGGCGGATAAAATCGCAGCTTGATTCCCGAACGGCGTCGGCTGGCCGATAGCTATACCATTGGCCGGGGTCGATCCCACCGACGGCGACGAAGCCGCGGCCATTGACGGCAATGCAACCGTAGCCTTGCCGGCGCATCCGCAACCGCATCCACCGCCTCCGATCACAACGACGGGTGGATATGGCGGATACGGAGGATACGGCGCGTAGGGCGGGTTGGCGGGATACGGCGGGTACGGCGGCGGCGGAGCGCAATGCTCGTGATGATCGCACGGCTCGTGATCATGATCGCACTCATTCGAGCATTCGTGCGTCGCCGCTTCTCTCACTACCTCGACGGCTTCGAGCAAGGCCTTGCCCAATCTCGCGAG
This sequence comes from Candidatus Binataceae bacterium, assembly GCA_035508495.1. Classification (NCBI taxonomy): domain Bacteria; phylum Candidatus Binatota; class Binatia (SeqCode); order Binatales (SeqCode); family Binataceae (SeqCode); species Binataceae bacterium (SeqCode). The sequence continues at coordinate 48,092 of DATJMX010000065.1, read as the reverse complement.
CTCGCCATGCTGATCGAAACAACAGTGATGCTCCCGGTGAGGCTCTTGGCCGCGATGCTCGCGTTCGCGATCGTCGCATCCCGCTTCTGCCATCGCCCGCAAGGCGTCGGCCGCTTCGCGCAATGAATCCGCAAGCTTGCGTTCCTGGAACATAACTTACCCGCGATCACATTCCGCTTGTGCCTCACTTAGTACAATATTCGCGACGAGTTACTCACAGGGAAAAGAACGAATAATGCGATCAGTAATGCGAAGAAATTAATTTTACGTAGTAGTCACTCGTAAATTGCGCAAGTTGGGTTCGGCCCCTCTCAACTGCGTACTCAAGTTGCGTTTTAATCTCTTTCATTGCTTCCAGATATCGACAGGACATCCTTGAAGTGAATCGTATTGTACGGATGCAAGGTTAACCGCGTAGTTCTCCGCAGTAATTCGCCGTCGCACCTTGTACTACTCTCGATCAGGCAGCGGCATCGCGAAGTACCACCCCGAACGGCGAATCGCTTCGATTCGGCTGCCGCTGAACATCCCGGTTCATCGAATTTGAACGTCTGTATATCGGAAAGCGTTGCGATGCTTCGACATTCGAGCCGATGCACTGAATTCACATTTCAATTGAAAGGAGAAAGAAAAATGAAAGTGACTATTTTTGAGGCGCCACCACGCAATTTCGATCCCGCCACTGCATCGGATCGTAGTCTAGCACTGTATGGATTGCCACGCCGTCCCGATCCCGCAAAAGAGCCGGGCCTGCGCAAGCTCTGGGACCGCGCCTTCGCGCGAAAACCCATTTTCCAGAAAGCGCATCTCGTCGAAACCACGGCGTGGCATACCCGGCCTCGCGCTTTGCCCAAAACTAACAAGTTCAGTCTCGAAGGAGACTGGGCCGGCGCCGTCGTCAATGTACCGTCGCTCAACCTGAGTCCTCCTGAGCCGGCGAATATGGTTTACGCCGAGTGGAAGGTACCGGCGATAAGTACCAAGCCGAGCGAGCCGGGTACGCAGATCGTCGGATTCTGGGTCGGCCTCGGCGGATGGAATTCGGGCCAGGTGCTTCAAGCCGGCACCGCGGCAACGTTATCCGGCAGCAGCGTGAGCTATTGGGCGTGGACCGAATGGTTTCCGGCAGGCTACGTCATCGACAATCTAGCGATTCAGCCCGGTGACGTCGTAAGCGTTCTCGTCTGCGCGCCGGAATCCGACCACGGCTTTGTCAGCATGATGAACCAGAGCACCAACGTCGCGATCAGCGTCGGCGTCGCCGATCCGTCGGGAACCAATCCCTACGACGGAACCAGCGTCGAGTGGATCGTCGAGTCGATCGAGAGCGAGGAGCCTAACTTCGGCAGCGTCACATTTCAGAGCATAAGCGCCGGAACGCAGCATCATACGATCGATCTCTCCAAAGCCTTTACCGTCAGTACGGTGTCGAGCGGCAAGACGCTCGCCAAGGGCGAGATCATCAGTTCCGAAGACCAGGTCGAGGTTGTCTGGGAGGCAGCCATCTGACGCCGCCAATGCGGCCTTTGCTGTAACTGTGGCAAAGCAATAGCTTGCGAGGTGCAAATCACGACCGGGAGGCTCTCTTATGCGGGATGCCGATGACGATCGCGAACAGATGTTCGACGAGGAATGCCCCGGGCCGAGCGAGCTTGAGTCAGCGCTCGCTCACGACAAGCTGGCTGATGTTGCGGCGCTCGCGCCGCTGGTTCTCGAAATAACCACTTCTCTCGCCGATGTGATCCGCACGATGCGCGCGGAGCGGCGCGCATGCGTGCTGATCAATCGCGCCGGCGAGCTCGCGGGAATTTTCACCGAGCGCGACATCCTGATGAAAGTTGCCGCCAATCCGATCGACGTGGAGAACACCACGATCGAATCCTTCATGACGCCTGATCCCTACACGCTGCCCGCTGATGCCACGGTCGCGTTTGCGCTCAACCGCATGGTGCTCGAGGGCTTTCGGCATATCCCGATCATCGATGAGAGCGGCAAAGCGACCAAAGTGATCTCGATGCGCAACTTGATTGAGTACCTGGGCGAAATCTACGGGCGCGAGATTCTTAACATCGCACCGGAGCCCGGGATCGGCAGGTTTCAGAATCGCGACGGCGCTTAGCGCGAACTTCCCCGCATCATGAGCGCGGCGAGCCATCGCGCCGCGCGTGCAAGCTTTGCCTGATTGCGCTATTTCTCGGCTGGAATTCCCATCCGGAGGCGCATCATGGCACGGCTTCAGAACAAGGTCGCGTTGATTTTCGGTGGCGGCGCCGACGGCCCGCCGAATACCGGCGAGAAGCTCTCGATCGGAAATGGGCGCGCAACCGCGATCGTATGCGCCCGCGAAGGCGCGACGGTGATGGTTTCCGACAAATCACTTGCCCTCGCCGAGGAAACTGCCGCCGCAATTCGCGCCGAAGGTGGGCGCGCGCAAGCGATCGCCGCTGATGTCAGTGACGAAGCGCAGATCAAATCAGCGATCGAAGCGACGGTGAAAAGCTTTGGCGCGCTTCATCTGCTGGTCAACAACGTCGGAATCGGGATCGGCGGCAACCTGCTCAAAACCTCGACCGAGCAATTCGACAAGATGCACGTGGTCAACGTGCGTAGCCATTTTCTCGCGATGCGCCATGCGCTTCCCGAGATCGAAAAGTCCGGCGGCGGCGCGATCGTCAACGTTTCTTCGCTCGCCGCGTTGCGCAGCAACTCGATGATTCCATATGAGGCGACGAAAGCCGCGCTGCTTGGCCTCGGTCGATCCGCCGCGGTCACCGCGGCGCGCTCCAACGTTCGCGTCAACACGATTCTGCCGGGGCTCATCAATTCGTCGATGGTGCGGCGCGAGATCGGCGATCGCGAGGCGCAGGTCGCGCCGCGAATTCCCATGCGCCGGCAGGGCACGCCATGGGAGATCGCGAGCGCGATCGTATTTCTGCTCTCCGACGATGCCTCGTACATCACCGGAACCGAACTTATCGTTGACGGCGGCCTGAGCTGCCGCTGAGCGTCGCCTGCGAGGAGCAATGGCGCGAATCAAAATCGGATACCAGGTTGATTTCAGGAACCCGCCCGACTCGCCGATCTCGTTCACCGATCTTTACGGCGATACCCTCAGCCAGGTCGAGTATTGCGATCGCGCCGGCTTCGATTCGATCTGGCTGACCGAGCATCACTTCACCGACGACGGCTATCTGCCCTCGATGCTGCCGATGGCGGCTGCAATCGCCGCACGCACCCGGCGCGTCACGATCGGAACGTTCGTGCTGCTCGTGCCATTTTTCCATCCGCTCAAACTCGCCGAGGATGCGGCCGTCGTCGACGTGATTTCCGGTGGACGGCTGCGGCTCGGTCTCGGCCTCGGCTATCGCGCCGAGGAGTTCGATGGCTTTGGAATTCCGCGCGACGAGCGGTTCGGCCGTACGATCGAGACGATCGAAATCCTGAAGCGCGCATGGACGGGCGAGCGTTTCAGCTTCGATGGCAAATATTTCAAGCTGCGCGACGTGCGCGTACTGCCGCCTCCCGCCAGCAAACCGCATCCTGAGTTGCTGTGGGGCGCGGGCGCGCCCGCCGGTATTCGCCGCGCGGCCAAGCTCGACATGTCGTTCGCATGCGTCGGCGGCCGTAAGGAGATGGGAATCTATGTCGAGGCGATGAAGGCCGCGGGCAAGGATCCTTCGCGCTACAGTCTCGTCAACAGCCGCGTCGTCTACGTCGCCGACAGCGAACAGCGAGCCTGGGACGACACGCGCGACGCGCTGATGTACCAGGCCGAGCTCTACGGCAAGTGGCTTTCGGCGGCGGCCAAAACCAACGACCCGACGAAGATCCTGATTCGCCCCGATCCGGAACGGCTCCGCCGCACCAGCGTGCTCGGCTCTCCGTGCGAGGTCGTCGCCAAGCTGCGCGAGGTGATAGCATCGGGGCGGATGACGGAGCTGATCACGGTAACGCAATTGCCGGGTCTCGCGCCCGGAAAGGCGCGCCGCTCACTCGAGCGCTTCACCGCCGAAGTGATGCCGCATCTGCGCTGAAGGAGTTTGTCACGATGCCGGTCGAATACATTCCCCGCACCAAAGAGCTCTACAGCGACTTCAAGCCGTATCGCTGGGTCGTGAACGATAACGTTCCGTTCACTCCGCTGACCAAGCCGATCGCCGAGTGCCGCGTCGCGCTGATGAGCTCGGGCGGCGTAATGTATCGCGACCAGCCGCGCTTTCATCGCGAGGACGCCTCTTATCGGCGCATCCCGAAAGACGCGAACCGCGACGATCTCAACATCTGGCACTTCGGCTATCCGACCGCCGATGCCGAACAGGATCCGAACTGCGTTTTTCCGCTCGAGCGGATGCGCGAGCTCGAGACCGCGGGCGTGATCGGCGCGCTCTGCGATCCGGCGTTCACGTTCATGGGCGGAATCTATTCCTCGCGCAAAGTGCGCGACGAGCTGGCGCCGCAGATCGTCGACGAGCTCAAGGCCGCGCACGCCGACGCTTTCTACCTGGTGCCTGCCTGACCCGTATGCCATCAGTCCGTTGGACTGATTGCCCGAGTGGTCGAAGAGGCTGGAATTCCTACCCTTTGTATGACCTCGGCGCTCGACATCACGCAGGCGGTGAAGGCGCCGCGCGCGGTGTTCGTGAACTTTCCGCTCGGTCATCAGACCGGCAAACCGAACGAGCCCGAGTTGCAGCGCCAAATCGTGCGCGACGCGATGCGCGCGTTCGACACGATCAAAGAGCCCGGAACGATCGTGCAACTTCCTTATGTATGGGACGCGACCGATCGCACCTGGGAGACCCGCGACTACACCAAGGGCTGGATGCCGGAGCGTCCGCCGCGCGACGTCGCCGATATCCTCGAAGCCGAGCGCCGCTCGCGATATCGCAGCTCCTAGTCAGAGCCACGCGCCGGCGGTTTGGCACTGGCGTCTGACGCCAGTACCGGCGGTTTCGCGATGTTTACGCAGATCGCCTGACTGGATAGAGTCGAGAGAACCTCATTTCCGCATTCTCGAAGGAGAGTTTTGCTCATGGCCGAAGAACGTTCAGGCGCAGTAACGATGCGCGGTAATCCGATGACGCTGGTTGGCCCCGAATTGAAGGTCGGCCAGAAAGCTCCCAACTTCAACGCGGTCGGCAAGGGCATGGCGCCCGCCAGCCTCGAGACTTTCAAAGGCAAGGTCAAAATCATTTCCGCGCTTCCGTCGCTCGACACTCCCGTCTGCGATACCGAAACGCGCAAGTTCAACGAGGAAGCGGCCAAGCTTCCCGGCGGCGTCGAGATCGTCACGATCTCGATGGACCTGCCGTTCGCGCAGGCGCGCTGGTGCGGCGCGGCCGGCGTCGACAAGGTGACGACGATCAGCGACTATCGCGGCGCGGACTTCGGCCACAAATACGGCGCGCTCATCAAGGAGCTTTACCTGCTGGCGCGCGCGGTATTCGTCGTCGACAAGAACGACAACGTGACCTACGTCGAATACGTCAAGGAAGTCGCGAGCGAGCCCAACTACGCGGCCGCCCTCGAGGCCGCGAAAAAGGCCGCCTCCTGAAAAACGCATCTCAAGCGGGCGAGGCACCGAGCTTCGCCCGCTCTCCAATCGCAATTCGCCCGCTCGCAAAGTCAGTGCAGCATGGCTGATCGGAATCATCACGCCTTCGAGGCAGCGCTCAGGCGCGGTCTCTACGAGGCGATCTTCCGGCGCCGCGATATCCGGGAGTTCATCGCCGATCCGGTTCCCGACGATGTGCTCGCGCGCATCCTGATCGCGGCGCATCACGCGGCCAGCGTGGGATTTACGCAACCGTGGGATTTCATAGTCGTGCGCGACATCGAGCGTCGCCGGCGCGTCAAGGAAATCTTCGAGCGCGAACGAATCAAGAACGCCGATTCATTTTCAGGCGCGCGCCGCGAAAAGTTCCTGTCGCTCAAGCTCGAGGGAATCCTCGAGGCGCCGCTCAACCTCATCGTGACCTGCACGCCCGACCGCTTCGGCCCCGGCGTGCTCGGCAAGAGCAGCATCGACGACGTCGAGATTTATTCGGCGTGCCTCGCGATCGAGAACATGTGGCTCGCGGCGCGCGCCGAGGGCCTCGGCATGGGATGGGTGAGTATCCTGCGCAACGACGCACTGGCGGAGATTTTCGACATCCCGCGCGGCGTCATTCCCGTCGCGTATCTCTGCCTCGGCTACGTGCGCGAATTTCCTGACCGCCCCTTGCTCGAAACCGCGGAGTGGGCGGCGCGGATGCCGCCGCGATCGCTGTTGCACTTCGACTCGTGGAAGGGAGATAGTGCGCGCGGCGATGAACTCAAGAACGCGATCGACAATCCGTCAATCTGGCGTGACATCCTGCCGGGCGATCGCCGCCGATAAACACTTGCAGCGCTCCGCGCCGTGGCGATCCGAAATCGCTGGCCGCAATCTCGTCGTCCATTTGCCCGAGGTTTATCGCATCCTCGGATGGGCGCCGCTCGGTGGAGGCCGCTCGCGTGCAAGTCTGATCATCAATCACCAGGTCGAGATCGGCGAGCGCGCCGCCACCGAAGCGCCGCGCCGTCACCTCTCGCGCGTCGCGCGATCGCTCGGTCATGATCCGCGGCGCACCGTCGCGATGATGACCGGCGCGAAAGTGCGGCGGGTTGCGACGTTCACGCTGACCCGCGGCGATCTAGTCGTCAGCGCCTGGTGTACCGCGGGATGCTCGAACGCGCTTCGCGTTGGCGATTCAGCTACGGTTGAATCGATGCTGCCCGGGACGATCAATCTCATCGTCGCGATCAATCAGCCGCTCAGCGAAGCGGCGATGGTCGAGGCGATCCAGATCGCAACCGAAGGCCGCGTCGCCGCCGTGCTTGACGCGCACGTGCGCAGCACCGTGTCACGCAAGCCCGCGACCGGCACCGGCACCGATTGCATCATCGTCGCTTGCCCGGATCGTCTTCCAGCGCACGACTATTGCGGCAAACACACTCGGCTCGGCGAATTGATCGGACGTGCAGCGATGACGAGTTGTTCACGCGCGCTTGCGAAGAACGGTCTTTGATCGATGACTCACGCAACCCATCTTTCGACTCCGCTGATCGCGCTCGCGCTCGGCGCCGACCTGCTGCTCGGCGATCCGGCGTGGCTGCCGCATCCGGTGCGCCTAATCGGCGCCGCGATCGCGAGCGGCGAGCGCGGCCTGCGCACCGGGGACCGGCGTCGCGATCGGCGCAACGGCCGCCTGCTCGCGCTCGGCGTAATTGGCCTCACAGCCATCGTCGCCTATTTCGTCATTTCGGTGATCGATCGCGGGAGCCCGTTCCTTGGCGCCGTGGCTGCGGTCGCCTTGGCATGGACCACGCTCGCGATGCGCGGGCTCGACGACTCTGCACTCGCGGTCGAACGCGCGCTGATCCTCAATGATCTCGCCGCCGCGCGAACTGCTTTGCCGGCATTGGTCGGCCGCGATCCCGACGCGCTCGATCGCGAAGGTATCGCGCGCGCGACGGTCGAGTCGGTGGCGGAAAATTCCAGCGATGCCGTGATCGCGCCGCTGCTGTTTCTTTTCATCGCCGGTCCGGTCGGCGCGATCGCATACAAGGCTGCCAATACTCTCGATTCCATGATCGGTTATCGTGACGAGCGCTATCTGAACTTCGGCCGCGCCGCCGCGCGGATCGACGATATCGCTAACTATGTTCCGGCCCGGCTGTCGGCACTCTGCATCGCGGGCGCGGCTTCGATTCTTTTCGCGACTGGACGCGAAGCGCTGCGAATGTGCGCGCGCGATGCGTACCGGCACGCGAGCGTGAATGCCGGTTATCCCGAGGCCGCAATGGCCGGTGCGCTGGGCGTGCAGCTCGGCGGCGCCGCAGCTTACGCGGGCCAGGTCGAGGATCGCGCGACGCTCGGCGACGCCCTCAACCCGATCGACGTCGAGACGATTCAGAAATCGCGCACGATTCTGCATTACGCGACGCTAATCGCATTTCTCGCCATCGCGCTCTGCCGCTGGATCTTCGGATGAAGATAGCGCTCGATCGCTCGCATGGCGGCGCCGCGCCGGAAGGGTTGCTGGATTTCAGCGCGAGTCTCAATCCTCTCGGTCCGCCTCGGGAAGCGATCGATGCCTACCACGCGGCCGCCAAAAAGATCGCGGCATATCCGCCCGCTCATCCGTTCGAGCTTGAGGCAAAGTTCGCCGAAAGAGTCGGCGTGACGCCGAGCAATGTTCTGGCCGGCAACGGATCGATTCAGTTGATCTATCTCGCCGCGCGCGTGATGAAGGCGCGTCGCGCGCACGTCGTGATTCCGACCTTCAGCGAGATCGCAAATGGACTGGCACTCGCCGGCTCCGAAGCCTGTTCGATCACGCTGCGCGCCGAGAACAACTTCAAACTCGATCTTTCCGAAATCGATGCCGCGCTCGAAACGGGCACTGACGCAATCTGGATCGGACGTCCCAACAGCCCGACGGGCGCGATGCTCAGCGACGCGCTGATCGCAGCAATCGCGGATCGATGCGCGCGCAATCACGCACGGCTCGTGATCGACGAAGCGTTTATCGATTTTGCAGCTCGTGCGAAATCCGTGGCGCGCCTCGTTTCGACGCATCGAGTCGTTGTCCTTCGCTCGCTCACAAAGAGTTTTTCGATCGCAGGCCTGCGGCTCGGTTTCGTGATCGCGGAGCCCGAATTTATCGGGATGCTGCGCGACAGTATCGAACCGTGGTCGGTTAATTCCGCCGCTCTGGCCGTTGGTCTCGCTTGCCTCGATGCGCCGCCCGAATATCTCGATCGAACTCGCGAAGTGGTATCGCGCGAGCGTGATTTCCTTACGCGCGAGCTATCGGCGATCGACGGCATTCGAGTCTTCCCCTCCTCCGCTAACTTCCTGATGTTCGAAGTTGCCCACGAACCATCGCCGAGCGCGTTCGCCGCTCAGGTGCTGCGCCACCAGATCGTCGTGCGCGACTTGGCTGCGATGCCGGGATGCCGCTCCGGCATGTATCGCGTCGCGGTCAGCATGCGGGCTGATAATGAATGCCTCGTCGCTGCCGCGCGCGACGCGCTTGCTCGATTTCGCGGTCCGTGATGCGATCCTGCTCTCAACTACGATGAACTTAATCGATGACACTATCGCAGCCGTTCGCCCGCTCGACGAAGAAGAGGCCTGGGCCGCAGACGCGCGGCTCGGCTCGCTCACCAAGCCTCCCGGCAGCCTCGGTTATCTCGAGGAGTTGGTGCGCCGCTACGCCGCGATCCGCCGCGACGGCAACGCGCGATGGGGCGGCGGCGCGATCGCGGTCTTCGTCGCGGATCACGGCGTCGCTGAGGCGAACGTCAGCGCGTTTCCGCAAGCGGTCACAGTCGAGATGCTGAAGAACATCGCGGGCGGTGGCGCCGCGATCAGCGTGCTCGCGCGCCGCTTCGGCTACGAGCTGCGCACAATCGATGTCGGCGTCAAAATCGACACCAGCGCCGCGCCGCTCGCGGGCGTGACTTACAGACGCGTCGGCGCCGGCACGCGTAATCTTCTCAGCGGCCCCGCGATGACGATCGACGAGACGTGCCGCGCGCTTGAAATCGGAATCGAGGTCGCGCGCGAGCTCGCTGATAAAGGTGCGACGATTCTCGGTACCGGCGAGATGGGGATCGCAAACAGCACGCCCGCTGCCGCAATTCTCGCGGTGCTGACCGGCATCGAACCCGCTTCAATCGTCGGGCGCGGCACGGGACTCGACGACCTCGGACTCAGGCGCAAGGTCGAAGTCGTTGTGCGCGCGCTCGAACTCCATCGCAGCGCGTTCGGCGACGGCGTCTCGATACTCGCCGCTATCGGCGGATTCGAGATCGCTGCGCTGGCAGGATTCTGCATCGGCGGCGCGGCGGCGAACGTACCCGTAGTAGTGAACGGTTTCATCTCGACCGCAGCGGCCGCGTCCGCGATCAAAATTTGCCCGCGCGTCGCCGACCATTTGATTTTCAGCCATCGCTCGGCCGAAGGTGGCCACGCGCTGGTGCTTGAGCATCTGCGGGTCCGGCCGGTGCTCAATCTGGATCTGCGCCTGGGCGAGGGGACCGGAGCGGCACTTGCGATGAACGTGATCGAGTCGGCGCTTGACCTGTTTCACAACATGGCGACCTTCGCGGCGGCCGGCGTATCGGGCAAAGTGCGATGAACGACGAAGACTCGCATGCCGGCACGACAGCTCCGCCGGGGGCCGGCTTCCGCCAAGAGTTCCAGCTTGCTCTCAGCTTCCTGACAATAGTTCCGGTCCTCGACGAAAGGCGCGCTGCCGAGGAAACCGTTGCCGCGTCCTTCGCGTGGTTTCCGCTGGTGGGTTTTGTGCTCGGCGCCGCGCTCTGTGTCGAGGATCGCTTTCTCGCGATTCGTCTGGGGCAGACACTGCGGTCGGTGCTCGATGTGCTCTCGCTCACGCTCATCACCGGCGCGATTCATCTCGATGCGCTCGCAGACACGGCGGACGCGCTCGGCGCGCGAGGCGATCGCACGCGCGCGCTCGAAATTTTGCGCGACAGCAGGATCGGCAGCTTCGGCGCGATCGCGCTGATCTTCGATCTTACGCTGAAGTTCCTCGCGCTGGCGACACTCGCCGGATGGCGCCGGTATGCGGCGCTTTTTTTCGTGCCGGGTCTCGCGCGCTGGGCGATGATCTCGGTCGCGTCGGGAATCGATTACGTCAGACCCGGCGGCGCAGGCACTTCGCTCGTTGGCTCGCGGAGCACGCGCCGTTCTTTTATCGCGGGGCTGACAGTGGCGATCGCACTGGCACTGGTGCTTTCCGAGCGCACGATCGCGGCGACCTTTGCGGCGATGATCGTGCCGATGCTGATGCGGGCGTTCTATCGAAGCTGGCTCGGCGGCGTGACGGGCGATCTGATCGGCGCATGCGGCGAACTGGTCGAAGTGCTTGCGCTGATCGTGATGGCGGCGTGAGCGCGGCTACTTAACTCTTAGCGAACAACCCGCGACCATCAGGATCACTTGGTCGGCCGCGGCCGCGATTTTCTGATTCGTCCATCCGAGCAGATCGCGATAGCGCCGGCTCATCGCGTTGTCGGGCACGATCCCCATCCCGACTTCGTCGGTGACGACCACGACTGGAAACGGCGCAGCCGTGAGCGTCTTCGCGAGTCGATCTGCTTCGCCCAGGATTTCCGCGTCGCTTGCGCCGCTGCCCATCAAGTTTGAAACCCACAAGGTCAGGCAGTCGAAAATCGCGATCGCGGCGGGAACATCGAGCGATGCGATCGCTTCGGCGACCTTGAGCGGCGCCTCGATGGTTTCGAATTCCTTCGAGCGGTTTTCCTTGTGCCGCGCGATGCGCACGGCCATCTCGTCGTCGAGCGCTTCGCCGGATGCGATAAAGAAGCGGCGACCCGCGCCGGCGGCGTCCGCGATCTCGAGAGCGCGCGTGCTTTTGCCGCTGCGTGCGCCGCCCGTGAGCAGTGTGATTTTCGCCATCGCGATTCAGCATACGCGATAGCGATTGCGCGTGAAAATTTCGCGCGTCGCTTGCTGCTCATTGACTGATGGCGCGGTTGAACGTAACTATTGCCTCGCACGGTGTACGGGAAGCCGGTGAGAATCCGGCGCTGCCCCGCAACTGTAACGGGAGACGAAGGTCCATCAAGCCACTGCTTCGGCGGGAAGGCGGACCCGAGGATGATCCCCAAGTCAGGAGACCGGCCGTGCTTTAGGTGTCGCCTTCCGCGGGGAGGGTTGCGCGGGCGCGATGCCCCTCGAAACCCGATTCCTCATCCGCGAGGGGTCGGATTTTTTTCGCCCGATCACTCCGCCGCGTTGAAAGCGCACGAACGCGGAGGAGTTCATGGCTCGATCATCATTTCTGGCAGTTATTCTAGGTTCACTCCTTGTTTGCGCGGGCGCACGATGGGCTTTTGCCGATCCTCCCGCTGCGAGCAATACAACGCCCGCGCAACCGGGCAATGCGAAAGCCGCAGGCAAAGCCGTTGGCTCTTCGAAGAGCAGCGGCGGTCAGAAAGCGAGCACGCAGGCGAAGCCTGGCGAGAAGCAGCTCTCGCAGCTGGTCGTCACGGCGACGCGAATCGCGCAGCCGCTCGCCGATATCGGCACCACGCTCAGCGTCGTTACCGACAAGCAGATTAACGATCAGAAGATCCAGCAGGCGGCGAACGCGTTGCGCGAGGTTCCGGGCGTAATCGTCACGCAGCTCGGATCGCCGGGAACGGAAAGCGACGTGTCGATTCGCGGCGCGTCATCCTCGCAGACGCTCATCCTGATCGATGGCGTCGAAGTTAACACCGGCACCACCGGCGCTTTCGACATGGCGAACCTGACGACGGACAACGTCGATCGAATCGAAGTGCTGCGCGGCGCGGGCGGCGCGCTCTATGGCTCGCAGGCGATCGGCGGCGTAGTGAACGTGCTTTCGCAGGAAGGTGAGGGTCCCGCCAAGGCAACGTTCCTTTCCGAAGGCGGCACGCGCGCATCGGAGCTGCAGCAGGCGACGTTGAATGGGTCCTACGAGAAGCTCGGCTACTCGGCGGCGATCTCATACTTCTCGACCGAGGGCTACCGTCTCGTTAACGATAACTCAGACAACCTGTCAGGATCGCTCAGGCTCGATTATCACCTGAGCGACAAGACGACGTTCCGCGGTTTTGCGCGCTACATCCGCTCGAACGTAAGCCTGCCGACGTTTTCGATTGCGCTTGGATCGCCGCTCAATCCGAATGCGCATCAGCGCGGCGAGTTCATGCTCTTCAAGGGTGAGATCGAGCATCATTTCAACGAGCACTTCATGCTGCGCTCGTTCACCTCGTTCGTGCGCAACGATATCCGCGACAACTCGACGCCGTATTTTGGCAACCAACAAAACGAAGTCGATCACATCCCGGAAGAAATTCGCGGCGGCAATATCGAGGGGCTCATCACCTGGTTCGATAGTTCTCGCAAGTTCCTCGGGATCGATCTGGAGGGCTTTCGCACGCTCCTCGGTTTCGATTTCAAGGATCGATGGGCGCGATCCACCAGCGTATTCGACGATCCTGTCTTCGGGCCTCCGTCGATAAGTGACTTCAACGCGCGCCGCCAGGAATATGCGGGCTACCTCGAACAGGAGGGCAGTTTCTTCGACGGTCACCTGCTCGCCACCGGTGGATTTCGCGTTGACGGCAACAGCTCGTTCGGCGACGAGGAAAGTTCGTCATGGTCGGTCGCGATTCCGCTGCCAAAATTCTGGACGACACTGCGCGGCAGCTACAGTGAAGGGTTTCGCGCGCCGTCATTCGACGAGCTGTACTTCCCGGGTTTCGGAAATCCCAATTTGTCGCCCGAAATTTCCAGCGAATATGATGGCGGATTCACCACAACTTTCGGTGAATGGGGATCGTTGACTTCAACATACTTCTCGCGGCGCATTCACAACGAGATTGTCACGATCCCAACCAACATCGCGCCGGACTTCTCGACCGCCGGCAACGCTGCGCGCGTCGATACCCAGGGCGTCGAGATCGTTCCTGCGGTCACACCGATGAAGGGCCTTAGTTTCAGCGGCTACGTCACGATCCTCGATGAGACGCACGTCGACAATAGCGGCTCGACGGCGCAACCGCTTCGGGTGCCGAAGTACTCGGCGGCATCAGTGCTCCAATACCAGTTCCCGCTGGGATTCCTGCCGCGCGATCGCGTAACCGCGAACGTACGCTACATCTTCGTCGGCGATCGCGACGACCTCAATCAGGAGGGAATGGTTCAAAATCTACAGGCGTACAACCGCGTCGACGCGGTCGCGTCGTACGCCGCCGGCGTTCCGGCATGGCACGTTCACAACGAGGAGGCCTTCATCAAGTTCACGAACATGCTCGATCGCAGTTATTTCGAGGCCATCGGATTTCGCGCGCCGAGCTTCACCTTCGCCGGCGGAATCAAACTGACGTTCGAATGATGGCCTTTAGTGTTGCGCGGACAGTTCGCGGGCAAACTGATGCTCGAAGATCGCACGGATCCTCGCGCGGCGATGCAATAGCTCGGAAAGTAACTGGTCGGCGCCATTGGCGCCTTCGAATCCCATGCGCCGCGCGAGCGGTCCCAGCGCGGCAGGATCGGTCGGAACGGCCCACGCCGGCTGATCGCTTTCGATGCGCAGCCGATTTTCGAGCCGCGATAAAAACCGGTAGCCCTCGCGCAGGATCCCCGCGTCATGCGCTGCCATGATTCCGGCTTGCTCGAGTTTCGAAATCATCTTAATCGTGCCGCGCAGCCGCAGTTCCGGATCGCGTACTCCGTAGCGCAGCGCGAGCATCTGGGCCAGGAACTCGACATCGACGAGTCCGCCGGGACCCTGCTTGATATTGAGATGGCTGCCGTTCTCGTAACCGATTTCGCGCTCCATCCGAATGCGCATCGCGTGGATCTCGGTGACTTCACTATCAGTGAGCGAGTGGCCGAAGACGAATTCCTCGCGCGCGCTTTCGACTGCCGCAGCTAGTTCATCGTCGCCCGCGACCACGCGCGCGCGCACCAGCGCCTGCCGCTCCCACACCGCGGAACTCTTGCGATGATACTCGCGGAAGCTTTCCAGCGACGTCACAAGCGGGCCGGCGTTGCCCGAAGGTCTCAGCCGCAGATCGAGCTTGTAGGCATAGCCCTCCCGCGTGCGGGATTCGAGCACCGCGATCAGCTTCTGCGTGAGCCGCGCGGCGACCTCGCGGCTGTCGGCGGACTCGTCGCGATCGTCGAAGACGAAGATCAGATCGAGGTCCGAGTTATACGACATCTCGCTCGCACCAAGCCGGCCCATCGCGATCGTGCACATCTTGAGCGTCGGCGGGATGGCGAATCTGAGCGCGGTTTCGGCACGCGCGATTTCGAGCGCCTGAGTCAGCACCGCCTCGGCCAGCGCGGTGAGCTCGCATTCGACTTGTTCGATGTCGAGATCGCCGGCGAGATCGGCGATCGAAATTCGCAGAAATTCCTGATGGCGAAAGACGCGCAGCGCATCGAGCTTGCTCTCGAAGTCGGCGCTGGCCGCGGTGAGCTCGCGCACCTCGTCGCGCAATTCCTGCGTGGTGCGCCGCGGGCGCGCGATATCCGACCTGACGAGAGTGTCGAGCATGTCAGGATGACGAATGAAAATCGTCGAGAGGTACGCGCTCGAGGCGAAGAGCCGGAGCAGGATCCGCCGTGTCGCCGGATGCTGCTCCAAGAGCGCGAGGAACGAGGTGCGCGCGCCAACTGACGCGATGAAATCGGCCAGGTTCTTCAGCGCTAGATCGGGGTCGGGAAGCCGCGCGATTTCATCGAGCATCAGCGGCCCGAGTTGATCGACAAGCTCGCGGCGGCGCGGGCTCGAATGCACATGCTCGGGCTCGCGCGCGAGCATCAGCAGATGACGCGAGCTTTCCTTGGCCACTGCGAATCCCAGCTCTTCGAGCTGACGGCGTGAGGAGGCGGGATCGAGCGCTGCTTCCCATGCCGCACGCGCCGTGGGCGAGACCGCGCTCGAGACCTCGATATCTTCGCCGCCAGCGAGAGTCTCGCGGAACTGCGTCGCGACGAAATCGCGATGCTGCTTGAGCCGCGCGTTGAGCCGCGCGATCGCATCGTAGTCCTTGCCGAGCCCGAGCCGCGCCGCGAGCGCACGCATCGCCGCCGGTTCACTGGGCAGCACATGGGTCTGCAATCCCGCGATCACCTGCAGCTTGTGTTCCGTATCGCGCAAAAACGAGTAGGCATCGGCAAGTTGCCGCGCGCGGTTGGCAGGGACATAGCCGTGGGTCTCGAGCCGTTGCAGCGCGAGGAACGTTTGCTCGGTTCGAAGGCGCGGATCGCGGCCGCCGTAGATCAGCATCAGCGCTTGCACGATGAACTCGAGCTCGCGAATTCCGCCGCGACCGAGCTTGATGTTGCGCTCGATCATGGCGGGATCGCGCAGCTCGGCCTCGATCTGCCGCTTCATCGCGCGAAGCTGGCGCAGCGTGTCGAAGTCGAGGTAGCGCCGATATATGAACGGCGTCAGCTCCTTGAGCAACTCGCGGCCGACGTCGAGCGCGCCCGCGACCGGCCGCGTGCGGAGCAGCGCGGCGCGTTCCCAGGTTTGCCCAAGGCTCTCATAAAATTCCAGCGCGCCGTTGAGTGTCGTAACAAGCGGTGAATAACGGCCGCCGGGGCGCAACCGCATGTCAACGCGAAAGGAGCCAGCGGCAAGAAGCTCGGTAATCAATTCGGCCAGGCGCGCGGCGGCTTCGAGCGCGTTCTGATCGGCGGTCGCCTCGTGCAGATAGATCAGGTCGATGTCCGAGCTGAGGTTGAGCTCGCAGGCGCCAAGCTTGCCCATCGCCAGCACGCAGAATTTGCCCACGGTCTTGCCGCGATCGCCGAGCAAATCGAGCGCCGCGGCGTAGGCCGCACGGATACATTCGTCGGCCAGCGCCGACATCGCACGCGCCGTCTCCGCGACCGTCAGACGATCGAGCAAGTCGCCGATCGCGATGCGAATAAACATCCGCCGCTTGAAGGCCGCGATGGCCTGGGCCGCGCTGCGCCGGTCGTCAAAGTGCGGAGGTTCGAATACGATCGATTCGATCAGCGAATCGCATGATTCTTCGTTCGCCCGCAGAAAATCCGTCGCCCACTCCGAGCCTATCGAACTTAGCTCGACCCCAATGAGCTCCGACGAGCCGAGGCAGAAGAAGAGATCGTCGGCGAGCTGGCGCGTGAGCAGGAGCTTTTTCAGACCAGCGGGCGATTGCTCCCCCAGACGAAGCCCCGATGCGATTGCAAGGCGCTCGTCGGGCGCACGCGACGCAACCGACGCGATCGCGCGGCTCGCGAGCCGCTGGTTGCCGAGCGCGCCGCGGAATCGATCCGCGAGTCCGCTGAGATCGGATGCTATCGCCGCCCGTTGTGCCATCGATCAGAGTAATCTGCCTCGAGCGAATTCTCGGCGCCATCCGACGGTGCTAAGCTCGGAGCGCGCCCGCGCGAGGAGAAATCACATGATCGTACTCTACACTACCGAACGCGACTATCCCTGGGGCACGCTGCGCTCGACGCACGCCAGCAAGACCAAGATCGTGCTCGAGGAGAAGGGTCTCAAGTATCGCATCGAAAATCTTCCGCCGGGCAATCTTTGGAAGAAGCCGCCCGAGATGCTCGCGATGCATCCGCTGGGCAAGGTGCCGTATATCGAGGACGACGACGGCCGCGTGGTTTTCGATTCGACCGTGATCGATGAATATCTCGAAGATCGCTTTCCGACGCCGAGCTTGCTGCCTGCCGATCCCGTCGAGCGGATGATGGTGAGGCTCACCGAGCAATTCGCCGACGAGGCGCTGCTGGCGGGCAGCTTGCCTCCGATCTGGATGCCGTACTGGAGCGAGCCCGCGAAGCGCAACGCCGAGCAGATGGAGAAAGGCCGCGAGACGCTGCGCAATCGCGATCTGCCCTACATCGAGAAGGTTCTCGCGCACGACGGCGAGTACGTCTGCGGACAGTACTCGCTAGCC
Organism: Candidatus Binataceae bacterium; assembly: GCA_035508495.1. Classification (NCBI taxonomy): domain Bacteria; phylum Candidatus Binatota; class Binatia (SeqCode); order Binatales (SeqCode); family Binataceae (SeqCode); species Binataceae bacterium (SeqCode). The sequence goes on along the minus strand of DATJMX010000065.1, from coordinate 30,587 downwards.
GATGCGGCATACACGCCGCTGGCGATGGTGCTCGAGGTCGATAACTTCGATCTCACGGCTTTTCCCCGCACGGCGGCATACCTGAAGCGGCTGCGCGAGCGCCCAAGCTATCGCGCGGTCAGCCCGCACACCAGGGTCGCCGACGCGAGTTCGCGCGGCTGAGAACGATCGACGATTTGTAGTGAACGGTGAGGGGCTCTGCAGTTCAGGTGTTCTGCGCGGTCTGGATCTTCTTGTGATGATGCCGCGAATGCGACGCGGCGCGATGCACTGACGACTTCTTCGAGTGATGACTCGAAGGATGCGCGATCACTTCGCTGATCGGCTTGGGTGGCGCCGCTTCGTCGTCCTCGATGCCCGGAAAGAACTCTTCTTCGTGCTGATGCACTTGTAGGGCAGCGAGAAATTCCGCGTAGTAGTTCTTAACCGCGAAGCCGAAGTGCGGCCCGCTGTAGGTCTTCACGATCTTGCAGTAATCGCCGTTGCATTCGTCGGCTGCGCGAGCCACTCCGCCGGTGCCGTAATTGTAAGCGGTGATCGCGAGCGGCCAGTCGCCGAGCAGATCGTAGTTGGAGCGCAACAGCTTCGCCGCCGCCATCGTCTCGCGCACTGGATTCAGGCGCTCATCACGGTAACGTCCAATCTTCAGATATTGCTTGCCGGTGGCGCGCGTGAACTGCCAGATACCGACCGCGCCGGCTCCCGAGCGCGCGCCGCCTTCGAAGCCCGACTCAACCTGCGCGAGCGTCACCAGCTCAGGCGGCAATCCTGCGCTCTTGAAGATGCGCTCCATCGTGGGCAGGTAGTAACGGCTGCGCAGCAGGCCGTGGCGGAAATTTTCCTTGAGGCCTTCCTGCACCCGGAGATTCTGCGCGGCTTCAAGGTACGCACTTACGGACTTGCCCTGGAACATCGCGGCGACGCGGCGCTCATCATACGTGTTCGGCTGATGACCGCTGCCGAGCTGCGTCAGCATGTCGCCGTACTTGGACTTGAGATACGCGTTCACCCAGTCGATATCGTCGCGCGTCGGCTGGCCGTCGCCGGGCAGATGGAAGACCTGGTAAATCTGCGTGACGTTATCGCGATCGACGAGGACAAAATCGCGAACGGAGTATTCGGTGAAGACGTTAACCCAGAATTGTACGTTGGGTTGAATCGCGACCGGTTCGGGGAAATGGAAACTGGTTTCTGCGGAGCCGGGAATCGCGCGCGTCAATACCAGAGCCGCGCCGAGCGCCATTGCTCCGGCGATCTTCAGCAACCTGCCCCGATAATTCGAAACGCCCCGCAAGCTCATCATACCTTTACGATCTACCTCCAATGCCGTGGATCCCTTCCCATCGGCATAGAAGGACCAGATATCGAATACAGCCGTCTGCTCTGATAGTCAACAAATGCGAACTCTGTAGGAAGAGGCACAGATTGGCTAACGCGCGATACTTGTTGCATTTCCCGACTCTAAAATCAGCTTTCTGTGCGGCTGCGCTCTCCTTCCTGTTGCTTTTTATCGCCGGATGTCGCGCGAGCGGCACGGCCCCCGCACAGCCTTCTTCAGCGGCGTTCAAAGTCGCGTTACTCACGCCAGGACCGATCAGCGACGCCGGATGGAACGCATCGGCGTTCGAAGGTCTTCAATTGATCAAAAAGAATCTCGGCGCCGAAACCGCGATGGTGCAGACCACGTCGCCGGCGGACTTCGAGGACGCGTTTCGCGATTTCGGCTCGCGCGGCTTCAACCTGATCTTCGCCCACGGCTTCGAGTACACCGACACGGCGCTGAAAGTGGCGAAGCTTTTCCCCGATACGACCTTCGTGATCACGTCAGGCAGCGGCTCGGCGAGCAACGTCGCGTCGCTGTCGTTCAAGATCGAGGAGGCTGCCTACGTACTCGGCGTACTGGCGGGAGGCGTGACCAAGACCGGCGTGATCGGCGCCGTCGGCGGCATCCAGTTGCCGTCGATCCGCTTCACCTTCGATGGTTACAAGCGCGGCTTCATCTCGGCTCGCCCCGACGGCAAGGTCCTCATCAGTTATATCGGCAACTTCGAGGATGTCGGCGCGGCGAAAGAGGCGGCGCTCGCCGAGGTAAGCCAGCGCGCCGATCTGCTCTATCACGAGGCTGACGCGGCCGGCCTCGGCGTGTTCCAGGCTGCCGCACAGTCGCAGATTTTTGCTTTCGGCACCAATCGCAATCAAAACTCCGTGATGCCTGGGACAATCCTCGCGAGCGCCGTCACCGACATTCCCGCTTCGTTCTTGAAGATCGCGGCCGAGGTGCGCGACCATAAATTTCATCCCGCGATGATCGAGTATGGGATGAAGGACGGCCTCGTGCGCGTCGTCTTCAACGATGCGCTCGTGCCAAAGATTCCGCACGCCGCCGTCGATCGCGCGACGTCCGCCGAGCAGGATATCATCGCGGGAAGAGTGACGTTTCCGCCGGTGCCGCAGGGCAATTGAGGCGCTTCGCTGGCATCGACGATCAGCGCCTGCTATCCATTGCCTTTGAAGATTCCACGTCTAATAACGCCACGAGACATCTCTTAGTTGGATCGATTCGAAGTCATACCGCTGAACAGGCCGATCGCGGCAACCGTCGAAATACCCGGCTCGAAAAGCATCACCAACCGCGCGATGCTGATTGCGTCGATCGCGCAGGGCCGCAGCGTGATCGAGCGCGCGCTTTTGAGCGACGACACCCGCTACATGGCGGCGGCGCTGCGCGCGCTCGGCTTCATCGTCGAAATTGACGAAGCGGCGCGGCGGATCACGGTCGGCGGCCAGGGCGGCATGATCCCAACGCGCGGCGCCGAACTCGACATCGGCGGCGCGGGCACCGTGATGCGCTTCCTGGTCGCGATGCTCACACTTGGTGAAGGCCGCTACCGAATCGACGGCAATCAGCGGATGCGCCAGCGGCCGATCGGCCCGCTGCTCGACGCAATGGAACGGCTCGGCGCGAGTATCTACAGCGAACGCGACAACAATTGTCCGCCGATAATCGTGGACGCATCACGGCATCGCTTCGAAGGCGGCCAAACCACGATCGATGCGCGCCTGTCGTCGCAGTTCGTGTCCGCGATGCTGATGCCGGCCCCGCTGTGGCCGCATGGCATCAAGCTCACGGTGATCGGCGAAGCGGCGCGGCCGTTCATCGACATGACGTTGCGTGTGATGGAGACGTGGGGTGCAACGAGCACGGTGGCGGGAGATCAGATCACGGTGCCGGGCGGGCAGTGGTATCGCGCGCAGCGCTACGTCGTCGAGCCTGACGCCTCGAGCGCGAGTTACTTCGCGGCAGCGGCAGCGCTCGTCGGAGGCCGCGTCCGCCTCCCGCATCTGACGAAGAATTCGGTGCAAGGCGACACGGGCTTTCTCAGTGTGCTCGAAAAGATGGGCGCGAATCTGACGTGGCTCGACAACGTCGTCGAGATCGAAGGCAGCGGCACCCTCAGCGGCATCGACATCGACATGAACTCGATGCCCGACATGGTGGCGACGCTCGCCGCGATCGCGCCGTTCGCCTCGTCGCCAACAAAGATTCGCGGCGTCGGCTTCATCCGCCATCACGAAAGCGACCGCCTCCACGCGCTCGTGACAGAATTGAAGCGGCTTGGCGCCAGCGTCCACGGCACCGAAGACGGCCTCGAGATCGAGCCGTCATCGCTCCACGGCGCAGAAATCGAAACCTACGAAGACCATCGCATCGCAATGGCCTTCGCGGTAACGGGCCTCAAGCAACCCGGCATCACAATCAAAGATCCGGGCTGCGTGGCAAAGACATTCCCAGACTTCTTCGAAAAGCTCGCATCGCTCTCAAGATGAGGCGTCTGCTTATTCTCATTTCTATGTATTGGCTGCTATCGAGTCCGTCATTCTGAGCGCAGTGAGCAACGCGAACGAAGTTCACCATGACGGAAGAAGTCGCTCGCTCCGCCAAGTCGGGGAACTTTATCCCGTTGATGCTGCGAGCCTCGGCGTACGAAGCGCCGTGGCGCAGCAGGACGAGCTTGCGGGTTCCGTGCTCGGACGTCATGACGGGTTCGAGGTCGAGCGCCTGGGCCTGGTTTTCTTTCCACACATCTTCAGGCACGAGCACGTAGCCAGGGGGAGCGTCGCCAAGGCGGCCGTCGAGAATCGGTGCGGTGCGATCGAGATAGAAGAGCAGCGGCGCGAGGTCGTCGCTGAAGCCGTAGAGATAGAGCGGATCGCCCGGTCCGACCACACGATCGATTTCTTCGACCACAGGCCGGAATGAATCGCCGCCGCAGGTCGCCACTTCGCGGCGCGGAACATAGATGAAGTTGAAGACTATAAGCACTGCGCAGATCGCGGCGAAGGCGCGGAGCGCGATCGCGCGATAACGAGCGGGTGGAATTGCGACGATAAGCCACGCAAGCATCACCGATGAGGCCGGCCATAGCGGGAGCAGGTAGTTGCGGCGTTTGTAGGATGCGAGCGTGAAGAAGATCACGGTGACAAGCCAGAAGATCGCGAACAGGCGGATGCATTCGCGGGCGTGAGAGGCATCAGCACCCTCACCTGCCGCGCTTTGCGCGGCGTCCTCTCCCGTGAAGTAACGGGAGAGGGGTTCAGAAAGTGCCAGCGCTACTGCCACGGGGACGAAGAGACTCAGGGGCGCGGAATTCAGGAAGAGCGGTTTCAGGTAGTACCAGGGCGGCATCGCGCCTAAGGCGCCGAAAAAGCGGCCGACGTTTTCGCTGCCGAGTTGGCGATTCAACGCGGCGTCGCGGCCGCCGAAATAGCAGATGAGATACCAGCTCGATGCGATCACGCCGCCGATGATGATCGCGCCAGGGTCGAGCATCGCCACGATCTGATGCGCGCGCCGCTGGGCGATCATGAAGATCACGATCGCCGCGCCCGGGAGCAAAGCTCCCACCGGGCCCTTGGCGAGTACGCCGAGGCCGAGGGCGATCGCCATCAGGTAGAGCATCACCAGGCGTGGCGCTCCGAATTCGCCGCCCTGCCTGCGCCGCGGCATCCACCATATGAATGCGAACAGCGCCAGCGTTTCGTAGAACGTCAGCGTCATGTCGACGCGGCCGAATCGCGCGAGTCCGATGTACTGGTAGGCGCCCGCAAGCGCGAGGCCCGCGACGATCGCGCCATTGAATCCCAGGATGCTCGCGGCGAAGCCCATCGCGAGGATCGCGCCCGCGACCGCGTAGAAGGCAGACGCATAACGGAGGTTAGCGGCCGTGACCTTGGTGATCCCGAGCACGCGATCGATCGCAGTCGCAGTCCAATGGAACAGCGGGGGCTTGAAAATCGGGATAACGCTGTTGCCGGTGGGTACGAGGTGTCCGCCTTCGACCATCTGCTGCACGACGATTCCCTCGACGGCTTCGTCGCCGCCGCATACGTCGGACGCGCCGATGCGATGCAGCGCCAGGAATGCGATCACGAGCGCGATAGCCGCGATCGCGACGATGGTCGGGAGCCGCGAGCGGTCAGGTGCGGTGAGCGATACGTCAGTCATCGCGCCCGCGTTTATCTGTCCAGATTGAGCCGGAAAATTGAGAGCCGTCCGATACGGCCCCGGTCGTAGCCGCGCCACTTGCTGCGCGGGACATCTTTCGCTGTCACGCGACGGAACTTGAGTCGCGAGAAAAATCGCGCCGCGCGCTCCTCGCTGGTGCAGGCGAAGACATATTTCAGCCGCCGCGCGCGCGCCTCTTCGAGGACTTCTTTCACGAGCTCGCCGGCCACGCCTTCGCCCTGGAAGCGCGTGAGAGTGTACATCGCCGTGATCTCGCCGACGCGCTCAGCGCGATACGGCTCGGTGAGCAGTGAGCAAATTCCCGCCAGATGCTCGTCGCCGATTCGGTAGCCGAAGCACGACGGCAGGATGTCCGCGATCTGCTCGGCGTTGCGATAGAGCAGGAAACCCTCGTCCTGGCCGCGCTCGATTAGCGCCTCGACCTCCTCGAAATCGTCGATCGAAACCGGCCGCACCCATCCATACTGCATCTCGGTGAAGAGCGTGCCGGCGCCGATGAAGCTGAACAGCTCCTCGTAAACGTCGCGCGGCGCGACCACGTTGACCGAGCCGACGCCGTCCTTGAGCGCCAGGTCGGCGGCGCGAACGATTGCGCGGCGCGCCTTCGAGCGAATCGTGCGCAGAATCCTTGGGATGCGTTTTTCTTCGACGAAGGGCAGGCGCTCGCCGTTCCTGTCGGTGAGGCCGTCGTTGCGATCGAGGAAGAGCAACTTGAAGACGCGCAGGCGGCTGGCGAGCTCGCGTGCGAAGACCGTCAAGTCGTCCGCATCGTCGCGGCTCATCGAGACCACGACTATCGATCCGGCGCGCAGGCGCTCCCAGATTTCCGCGACCGTTGAATCGGGAGGATACGGCCGCGAGCGCAGCCCGTGCGACGGATTAAAAACCGGTGGCGGCTCCTTGGGCGCAAGCCTGCCGAGCCGGCGCATCAGCTTCGGCAGTGCGGTGGGAGAGACGACGACGATCATCCGCGTCTGATTGCGGCGCAGCTCGCGCAACGTCATCACCAGCGAATCGAGATCGGAGACGCGTTGGCCTACGGGCGGCACCAGCGCGAACATCAGGCTCTTGCCGTAGAACTCTTCGAGATAGAAAGCCTTCTCGACGAAGGTTCGCGACGCGCGGCGCTGATGGAGGCCGAACTTCGGCGCGATCGTAATTCCGTTTTCGCTCACTTCGTGATCTACCGGATGAAACGCGGGCCGTGCGCGACACTCGGGCACGATGCGTTGCTGGGCGAGGTTCCTATGTTCAATTCTTTATGCGCGTCACGCCTTGGGCAAGGCTTCGACTGCGTGACGCAGAAGCTCCGCTTCGGTTGGCAGCGGAGCGCGGGTGTTGGCGATTTCCTGCAGCGAGGTTTCAGAAAATACTTCGAGCAGCACGCGCTGCCCCTTCTCCCACACGCGATACATCCGGCAACTCGGCTGCAACGCGCATGAGCTCGAGCCGTCGGTGCATACGTTGAGCGTGATCGGACCCTCGACCGCCTCGATAATGTCGCGGAACGTGATCGAATCCGCGCCGCGCGCAAGCTGGTAGCCTCCGCCCGGACCGCGGCGCGCGCGCACCAGCCCGCGGCGCATCAGATCGCGAATCACCTTCTCGAGGTAGTACTTGGGAATCTGCTCGGTATGCGCGATCTCGGTGCCGCGCGCGATACCGCCCGGCCGATCCGCCATATAGATCATCGCGCGCAAGGCGTATTCGATCTTGCGCGGTATCTGCATCAGGCTCATCGGCGAATTCTCCCGAACGATTCGATCTTGCGTCGTGCCATCATCAAGCGGCGCGCGCGCCGGCTGCTCCGCGCGCGGTGAGGATACGCTCGACGTACTTCACCATCATATCGCTCTCGATATTAACCGCGTCGCCCGGGCGTTTCGTTCCAAGCGTCGTAACTTTCAGCGTATGCGGAATCACTTCGACGCTGAAAGTGCGTCCTTTGATCGCGAACACGGTCAGGCTGATTCCATCGACCGCCGCCGAGCCTTTCTCGACCAGGTAATGCGCTTGAGCCGCGGGAACCTCGAAGGTGAAAAGGCTCGACTCGCCTTCGGGCTTGATCGAAACGACCTTGCCTACGCCATCGACGTGTCCCGCGACCAGGTGACCGCCGAGCAGCTTGTCGAGCGTGAGGCATCGCTCGAGGTTGACGCGATCGCCCGGCTTGAACGATCCGAGCGTCGTGCAGCGCAGCGACTCCGCCGACACGTCCATCGCAATCTTGCCGCGCCCCTTCGCGATGACGGTCAGGCAGCATCCGCTGACAGCGATCGAATCGCCGATCTTCATCTTCGCGGTCGGCAGTGCCGTGCGCACAGTGATGACGTAGCCCTTCTCGGCGGGCTTGAGACTTTCGACGGTGCCGAGGTCTTCGATAATTCCAGTGAACATGCTGACGCTCCGATCGCGGCAAGCTGCGGCTAAAAATCCAGAAAAATCATATCTTTCGCGAGCCGCCCCAAGCAACGGGCTCTGATCACGCGGGCTGGATGCGCGATTCGCTGTGGCCTAGGATCGGCGACGATGGCATCTGCAAAACCAAAACGGCCCGCGAAGAAAGTTTCTCACGCAAAAGCGCGCCACCATTCGAAGCCCAAGGCGCTATTGTTCGACTTCGGCGGCACGCTCGCGTTCCTCGATTACGATTTGCTTGCGCGCGAGTTTTCCCGCGATGCACGCAAGCTCGATGCGCTCGCGCTCGAGCACGCCGAGTATCAGGGCCGCGCCGCGATCGATCGTCATCTGATGGCCGGGGCGAAGGACGTTATCCAGGCCTACACGCATTTCTTCAGCGGCTGGATGGAAGCCGCGGGAATTCCGCCGGAAGAAATTGCTGCCTATGGCGATCACTTCCGGCGCCTGCACGGCGAGGCGTCTCTGTGGCGCGTCGTGCGGCCCGGCACGATGGAAACGCTGGAGAGGCTCAAGAGCGCGGGCTTCAAGCTCGCGATCGTGTCGAACGCCGAAGGCCAAATCGAATCCGACGCGAAACGCTTCGGGCTGCATCCGTTCTTCGACGTGATCATCGATTCGCACGTGGTCGGCGTCGCCAAGCCCGACCCGCGCATCTTCCAAATCGCGCTCGAGCGCCTGGGCGTCGCGCCCGAGGATGCGCGCTTCGCCGGCGACATCTATTCGATCGATATCGTCGGCGCGCACGCGGCCGGAATCGAAGCGGCCCTGGTCGATCAGCACGATCGCTACTCTTGGGTCGATCACAAGCGGAAAATCCGGCATGTCGCGGACCTTCATCCTCTTGACTGAGAGTCAACACGAACTATCCTAAGGATGCCAAGAAATTGGCATTGGGAGTGCAAAAATGGGATCGATCCGCGACACGGCCGAGAAGCTCTATAGCGGCGAAGTAACGACCCGCGAGTTCCATCCGGTAGCACCCACCGCCGAGCATGAAGAACTGGCCCAGGGCGTGATGTTCTACCGCTGGATGGCGAACTACACGGCGGTGACTACCAGCGACGGCCTGGTGCTGATCGACACTGGCGCCTACTTCAACTTTCATCACACGATCGAGATGCTGCGGCGGTTCTCGCACGATCGCGTCAACACTGCGGTTTACACGCACGGCCACGTCGATCACGCGTGCGGGATGCCGGCGCTCGTCAACGAGGCGCAGCACAACAAGGTCGCGCGTCCGCGCGTCGTCGGCCATCGCGCAGTGCAGGCGCGCTTCGATCGCTACAAGCGCACCCCCGGCTACAACTCCTGCATCAACACGCGCCAATTCAATCGACCCGCGCACTGGCCCGTCGAATACGTCTATCCCGATACCTACTTCGATCATCAGTTCAATGTTGTCGCCGGCGATATGCGTTTCGAATGCCATCACGCGCGCGGCGAGACCGACGATCACTGCTGGGTTTACATTCCACAGCGCAAGGTGCTGTGCACCGGCGATCTGATCATCTGGGCGGCGCCCAACGCCGGCAATCCGCAGAAGGTGCAACGCTATGCGCGCGAATGGGCCGAGGCGCTGCGCCTGATGGCGAAGACCGGGGCCGAGGTCCTGCTACCCGGTCACGGCTATCCCGTGTTCGGCGCGATCAAGGTGCGCCAGGTGCTGAACGACACCGCCAACTATTTGCAGAGTCTCTCAGACCAGACGACCGAGATGATGAACGCGGGCGCTTCGCTCGACGACATCATTCATACCGTGAAACCGCCGCCGCAGCTCGCGGAGAAGCCGTGGCTGCAGCCGGTTTATGACGAGCCGGAGTTCATCGTGCGCAATATCTGGCGGCTCGAAGGCGGATGGTACGACGGGCAGGCGTCACATCTTAAGCCTGCGACGGAAGCGGAGCAGGCGCGCGAGATCGCAGAAATGGCCGGCGGAGTCCGCACTATCGTCGCGCGTGCGCTCCAGAAGTTTGAGGCCGGCGAAGTGAGAATCGCTTGCCACCTCGCCGATTGGGCTGTTGCCGCGGCGCCCGACGATAAAGCCGCCCACGAAGCGCGCATGAAAATCTACCACGCCCGCGCCCACGCCGAGTCCTCGACGATGGCGCACGGTATCTACCATGCCGCGGCCAGAGACTCGGCAGAAAAGGCCGGCCTCGAGCCACCATCCGACGTCCGCAGCTTCTAGGCGCTCACTCATGTTCGCGCTAACCACCAGTCACGCCGATTCACTCTCTAAATAGCCTCTCCCGGTTTGCGGCTTCCGCCTGCGGCGTCAGCCGCGGGAAAGGCTATTTCCGGGCAGCGAATCCAGAGCCAGAGGTTTGAGTCAGCGCGGTTCTTCGGGAGGTTCGTCGGTGTCGCGATTGAGCTTCAGCATCTCGAGGCCGGCGAGCACCAGGCGCCAGCCGGAGGGAAACTCGAGGTTGCCGCGATCGACGTGGGACTCGGGCTCGATGATGATCCTGCGGCCACCGTGCCATTGCACCAGCAGCATGCGATGGCCGGTCTGGCGGCCCGTCGCGCGATCGATCGCGAAGTCGCCGAACAACGTCGAGGTCGTCAGATCGTTAAATGCTTCGCGGATGCGAATTTGATCGACGGTGCCGGCGCGCTCCAACGCAGCCGTGGCAAGAGTCGCGGCTGCGTAGGCCTGCGCCGCAGTGTAATCGGGCGGCGCGCCACCCATCACCGCGCGCATCGCGCGTGCGAACTCGCGCGAGCCGATGCCGAGCTGCGGCGTCAGCTCGACGTTTTCATCCCACTGTGCTGGACCGACGATCCCCTCCGCTTCGTCCCTCAGCTCGGCGCCGAACTCGTTCACGCCCGCCGCGACGCAAGCGACGACGGGAATATTGAGATTGGCCGCAACGATCGAGCGCACCACCGCGACGTCGTGCGCGAAGCTTCCAGCGCTGACGAGCGCGTTGACCCGATTGCGCTTGAGCGCCGGATAAAGCTTTGTCGGCGACGCCTCGGGATCGAAGGGCGCGTTCCATTTGACGCGCACCTTCACTCCGCGCCGCCGTGCGAAGCGCTCCTTGCATGAGCGCTCGACTCCAGTGGCGACCGCGCGCGCGAATGGCGACAGCGCCGCCACGATCGCGATGCGCTTGCGCCAGAACTTGAGCGTCGCAAGCAGCCGCACGAAGCCTTGCAGGTAGTCGCTGGCGGGACTGAGCACGCCGACGATCGTGCGATAGCCGCGCGCGTATAGATCGTCGTCGGCGCCGCCGTGATTGATTAAAACGACGCCCGCCTCTTCCGCGATCGGCGCCGCTACGCGAGCGAGCGCACTCGAATATGGTCCGAGCACGATGTCGGCGCGACGGCCGTGGCAGAGCTCGCGATAGATTTCGGCGCATCGCGCGGGCGAGCTCTGGTCGTCGATACAGACGAGCTCAACTTCATGCCACGTGTTGCCGACCCTGATTCCGGCGCGCTGATTTGCGCTCGCGGCGAAGAAGCGCAACCCGGCTTCGGCCTGCCGGCCCATCGCGGCGTATTTGCCGTTGAGCGAGAGCGAAAGGCCGAAGGAGATTTTCACCGCACCGCGCGCCCGCTACGCCGCGACCTCCGCGATACCGCCCTTGATCACCGCCTGGCCCGCGGGATTGAACGTTTCGTATGCATAGATCTTGCGCGCGTCCTTTTCGCCCTCGGCCCACACCCGCGTTGTGATCGTCTGTCCCGGCAAGACCGGCCGCGAAAAGCGCACGTGCAGGCGCTTCAGCCGCGCCGGATCGCCGCCGCACAATTTGTCGATCGCAACCTTCGACGTGAACGCCATCGTGCACAGGCCGTGCACGATAATTCCGGGCAGCCCCGCCATCTTGGCGATATTCTCGTCAACATGTATCGGATTGCGATCGCCCGAGGCTTCGGCGTAGCGATAGGTCTGATCCTTGTCGATTGTCTGCGCGACTTCGATCAGCGGTGCGCCGCGCTCGGGCTCCGCTACGCGCGCCTCGGGCGCTCCGCCGCCCTTGCCGCGGATAAAGACGCTGAACAGCGTGCGCATCACGGGCGCGCCGCTCGCGTCGGTCGAGTCGAGCGCCACGGTCATCGTCTCGCCCGTGGCTTTCGTTTCGATCGACAGAATCTTCGCGCGCGATGAAATCGTATCGCCGGGGCGAATCGGGCGGATGAACTCCATGTCCTGCTCGCCGTGGACGAGGCGCAGCAGGTCGGCTTTCACTTCGGGGTCCATTACCGCGCCCATCACGGCTTCCCAGATGAGCGTGACGCCGAACATCGGCGGCGCGACGATTCCGCCGTGGCGGCTCGGGTCGAAGAACGCGGGATTGTCGTCATTGTACGCGCGCGCATATTTCTGCATCGCGTCCGCGGTCGCAGTCGTCGTGACGGGCGGAAATTCGCGCCCGATGCATTCCTTGTTCAGCGGCATCGCCTGCTCCAGATGAAGTCGAGTCGGGCGCGATTCATTTGAGCTCGCGGCCCGCGATAAAAACTGCTTTCAAGTCTAGCTGCGGACCTAGTACTAGCAAATCCGCGCGCGCGCCCGCTTCGATTCGGCCGCGATCGCCGGCGCCGACGACCCGCGCCGGATTCGTCGATGCCATCATTGCCGCCTCACCGACACTCACGCCGCATCGCTCGACTATGAGCCGCACGCCGTCGAGCATCGAGATAATCGCACCCGCGAGCGTGCCGTCGGCAAGACGCGCCGCGCCGCCTTCGATCCTTGCGCGGCCGATCGTTTCGCTTTGCGCCGTGTCGAGGCCTGCGAAAACGATTTTGTCGGTTGTGAGAATAATTCCCGCGGCTCCGCGCGATCTGATCGCGAGTCGGATCATCTCCGGATGCACGTGCACGCCGTCGGGAATGATCGCCGCATATGCCGGCGACGGTGCGAGCGCCGCTGCGATCACGCCGGGATCGCGATGATTGAGCGGGCGCATCGCGTTGAACAGGTGCGTGAACATCCGCGCGCCGGCTGCGATCGCCGCGTTGGCCTCATCGAGCGTCGCGTCGGTATGTCCCATCGAAACGACAACGCCTTGCGCGGTGAGCGCGCGAATCGCATCGAGGGCGCCCTCCAGCTCGGGTGCGAGCGTGATCAGCTTGAGCGCGCGCATCGTAAGCGTTCGCTCGAACGCATCGCCATGAGGTTCCAGATTGAGGTGAGGATGCGCGCCGAGGCGCTTGGGCGAAATGAATGGTCCCTCGAGATGCATGCCGAGGATCGAAGCCGCGTCGTTTTGCGGCGTCTGCTCGATCGCGTCGGTGATCGCGGAATGAACCTTCTCGATGCGATCGATCGGCGAGGTGACCGCCGTCGGCAGACACGCGGTTGTGCCTTCGCGCCCGAGATGACGCGCAAGCGCGCCGAGCGTCTCGGCCGTCGCCGTCATCACGTCGATACCGTGCGAGCCGTTGACCTGCAGCTCGATGAAGCCGGGCAGGATGAAGTCGCCGCCCGCGCCGCCGCTTACGACCGAATCTATTCGCTCATTGAACGAGACCCGGCCCTGCACGAGCGAGCCGTCGGGACGCGCAAGGAGGCCGCTCAGCTCTAGCATTCAGCTCGACGCGCGCTAGTTCGCGCCCCAACGTTCCGCGAGGAGGCGCGAAAAACGCGGCAGATATAGGAGGTCGAAGGTTTCTTCCTTGCCGGGGAACATCGCGACCGCCGCACCCTTGAGCGCGATGACGTGCTCCCAGGCCTGCTCGAGGGTCAGGTCGTTGTCTTGTGCAATGGTGGCGAAGGTTAGCTCGACCAGGAAGCGCAGGCGACGCATGAGTTTATTTTCGAGCTCGATTTTCGCTGCGCGGTCGTCGTCAGCCATGACTACCTCGTCAGAGCGGATGTCGCTGCGCACGATTATAGCATCAGGCACGATTGGCGGAACCGGGCAGTGGCCGGACTTGTCTCCGGGTCAACGTGATGCCAACCTCTTGTACCCGATGGCTCAGCAGCGTCTGAAGAGCAGCTTCATCTACCTGGCGAATTCGGTGACCGATCTGCGCAGCAGTTGGAAAGTGCTGGCGATCGTGCTGGCGCCGCTGATCCTCGCCTCGGCGCTGTGCCTGCTCCCCGATGCGATCAACTTCCAGGAACGCGTGCTGCAGAACGCTCCCTCGGGCGGGCAGAGCGTCATTTACAATCACGCGCGGCCGGTGCAGGAACCTTACGCGCCCGAGAAAGATCAGAAGCCTGACAAGTATCCCCCGTGGCTCATCGAGACGCTCTACCTGGTGAGCCTTGTCATCCTGGAGGTAACGATTCTCGTCACTTTGTGCACGCTGATGAGAATGCGCGCAGGACAACGCGAAGCCACCGACATGGGCGAGGCGGTCGCGATACTCAAGCGCTCGACCGAGATGGCGCCGGCGTTTCTGTGGGTCTCTCTTTTGCGGCTTACCCCGATCTTTGTCTTCTGGATGGTCGGGCTGATTCACTTTTACGCTTCGGGTTTCGGCGCGATTATTGTCTACCTGTTTTTTATCGCGATGGCGGCGGGGGTTGCGCTCAGCTACATGTGGCTCTACTTCGCGCAGTACGCATTGATCTTCGGCGCGCGCCGCAGCTTCCATGCACTGCTCTTCAGCCGCGACTTGCTGCGCAAGCGGTTCTTCCAGGTATCGCTGCGGATAACGGTATTTCTCATCGTGTGGTGGGGATATTTTTCCTTCGCCTGGACCGTGCCGGACGTGGCGGCCAAGCTCTTCTTTCCGATCGGGCTTGCGCTGACGGGTTCGATTTCCGGCGCGATTGTTGTTTTCTATCTGCTCGGTGTGGTGATCGCCTTCGGCACCTCAGCGTTCTTCACCGCCGCGGGCCTCAGGCTCTACCAGGATCTCGTTCCGGAAGGGGCCGAGCTTCAGGCCACCGCGCCGCTGAGCGACGGCAACGTTGCTACTCAGCCCGCGCCAGCCGTGTAAGCGCCCGTACCGTGACGTGCATCGCGGCGGGAGTGAGCGGCTGCAAGGCGGCGAGCTCCGCAAACAATCGTTCGACCTCGGCCAATCGTTCTTCGCGCGCCGCCTTCAATTGCTTGATCGCATCGTCGACATTCGTGCCGTCGATGTCGAGCACCGCGCCGCACAACGTCACGCGTGAGGCGCGCAGCTCAGCGCCGAGTTCCTGCATGGCGCGCTGAATCCAGCGGTCGTCGCTGGCGACGGACATGATCCCCTGCTCCAGTGTCGCGAAGTCGAGCTGATTGGAAAGTCCGAAATACGCTTCCATCACGCGCGCCGGGGTGACCTGGCGCTCGAAGGCGATTCCTAAAATCGTCAGCAGATGATCGGCGAATGCGAGCCGCGCGAGGGCATGGGCCAGCTCGCCATCGGCTACCGTATTGCGCAGCTCGCGATAGACGAGCTCGAAGCGCGCGCGCTCGCTGCCAACGAGGAAATCCTCGAACGATTCGAGAAGCGCATCGAAGGGTGGCTTGAAATGCGCGAGGGCGTCGCCGACTGGCGTCGCGGAATCCACATTGCCCAACGCCCAGCCCGTCGCGGCACGGCAGGCCCGCTCCAGCGCGAGGAACGCCTCGAGCTCGGCGTCGGCGGACATCGCGGCCGCGCCCGCTTTCAGAGCCGCCGCGCGGTCTTTGATACCGATCGTATCGGCCGCTATCAGCCACGCGCGCACAGCCTGCGGCGCTCTTACGCCGTATTCTCGCACCAGAGAGTGCACGAACGTCGAGCCCATCAAATCGACGAGCTCATTGGCCATCTCGGTCGCGACCAGCTCGCGCCGCAGACGATGGCCCGGAATCTCGGACTCAAATCGGTTTGCGATCGTCACGGGAAAATACGGGCGCAGAAAGCGTTCGACCAGGTACGCGTCATCGACCAGCCGCGTCGTTTCGAGCGACTGCACGAGATCGATCTTGGTGAAAGCCGTGACCATCGCGAGCTCGGGCCGCGTGAGGCCGGTATATTGAAGCCGACGCTCGTCGAGCGCCTCGCGCGTCGGCAGGACCGGGTCGTGATTGCGCAACAGGCCGCGCTCCTCGATCGCCTTCATGAGATCGTAGAAGAGCGATATTCCCGTGCGGCTGCGCACCTGCTCGAGGCTGAGCGACAGCACCTGCTCGCGATTGTCGGTGATGACGCGCTCGGCCACGTCGTCGCCGCATGAGGCGAGCGCCGCATTGCGATCGTCTTGCTTCAGATCGCCGCGCGCGACGGCCGGCTGCAAGAGAATCTTGAGATTTACCTCGTGGTCCGACATATCGACGCCGGCCGAATTGTCGATCGCATCGGTGTTGATCCGTCCGCCCGCGAGCGCGTACTCGATGCGCGCCTGCTGCGTGAACCCGAGGTTGCCGCCCTCGACCACAACCTTGGCGCGCAGCTCCGATGCAGTGATGCGGCAGGCGTCGTTGGCATGGTCGCCGACCGCGGCGTCGGTCTCCGACGCCGCGCGTACGTAGGTGCCGATGCCGCCGTTGTAGAGCAGCTCGACGGGTGCGCGCAGGATCGCACTTATCAGCGACTCGCCGTCGAGCTCGCTGGCGTCGCATCCGAGCACGGCGCGAGCGCGCTCGCTCAGCTCGATCTGCTTCTGGCCGCGGCGGAACACGCCCCCACCCGCGCTGATGAGCCTGGAATCGTAGTCGGCCCATGACGAGCGCGGCAGATCGTAGAGGCGCCTGCGCTCGTTGAAGCTCGCCTCGGGATCGGGATCCGGATCGATGAAGATATGGCGATGGTCGAAGGCGGCAACGAGCTTGACATTGTGTGAACGCAAAAGCCCGTTGCCGAAAACGTCGCCCGACATGTCGCCGATTCCCGCGATCGTCACGGGCGCACCGCGCTCGATGTCGCGGCCCATCTCGCGCAGATGCCGCCGCGCCGATTCCCACGCGCCTCGCGCCGTGATGCCAAGCTCTTTGTGGTCGTAGCCGTGCTCGCCGCCCGACGCGAACGCGTCGCCCAGCCAGAAGCCGCGCGCCATCGCGATTCCGTTGGCGATATCCGAAAAGGTCGCGGTGCCTTTGTCGGCTGCGACGACGAGGTAGGCGCCGTCGTCGTCGAGCACCTTCACGTGTTCCGGATGAACGACGCCCTGCTCGCTAAGGTTGTCGGTGAGATCGAGCATCGCGTTCATCAGCGTCTTGTAGGCTTCGATTCCGGCGCCGGCCATGCCGGTGCGTTTCACGATGAAGCCGCCCTTCGAGCCCATCGGGACGATGATCGAATTCTTGACCGTTTGTGTTTTCATGAGGTCGAGAATTTCGGTCCGGTAGTCGTCGTGGCGATCGCTGAAGCGAATTCCGCCGCGCGCGATGCGGCCGCCGCGCAGATGGCATCCCTCCATGCGCGGGCTGTTCACATGAATCTCGTAGAGCGGCGCGGTGTCGGGCAGGCCGAGAATCTTGCCGCTGTCGAACTTGAGCGCGATGTAGGGGTCGGGCTCCGGCATCGGCGCGAAGAAGTTGGTGCGCACGGTCGCTTCGACCATCGAGAGTAGCGCGCGCGCCGTGCGGTCATCGACGATGTTTTCGATTTTGCCGACGAGTTCGAGGTAGCTTTTGCGTAGCTCGGCGACCTTGTCGATCGATCGATCCGCGGTGGGATCGAGGCGGGCCTGGAACAACGCGACAACCAGCCGCGCCAGCTCAGGGTTCGAGAGCAACAGCCGCTGCAATCCGAGTCGCGCCGGCGCCAGGCGCATCTGGAAGGCGACGACGAGATAGGTGCGCAGGAGCGCGACCTCGCGCCAGCTCAGACCGGCGGTCAGCGTCAACGCGTTCAGCGGATCGTCGCTTGAAAGTCCCGTTCGCACCGCGACGATCGCATCGGCAACGAGCGCCGCGCCGCGCATCGCAGCGAAGGGCTGACGCTCGGGGCCGCGCACCGTGAAGGCCTGCACATAGGCGCGCGTGTGCTCGCCGCCGAGCTCGGGTTTCAACTCGTGAGAATGCTCGGCGACGACCTCGATCGAAAAATCCTGCAGCGTCGGCATCAGATCGGAAAGCATCGGCGGCTCGCCCAATCCGATAATACGCAGCTCGGAAAGGCCTTCAGTGGTCGAGCTTGGTGCGTTGGCCTCGACGCTGAACCATTTTCCTTCGCTCGCGAGTTTCTCGATCTGCTCGATATCGGCAGCGGCGCGAGTCGTGCCGATCGCGGCCTTGTATTCCGCGTCGAACGCGGTGCCCCACCGCATCGCGACTTCGCGGCCGCGGGGCGCGCCGTAGTTTTTAATCAGTTGATCGCGCAGTCGATCTTCCCATCGCCGCGCCATCCGCGAGATCTCGTTGTCGAGCTCGCGCAGAAGAGCGGGCCGCGGCGGTTTCGCCGCGAATGCGAAATGGAGCCGCGCCGTGTAGCTGTCGCCGATTGCGAGATAGTAGTACACCAGCGGACCGTCGAGCCGTTTCGCGAGCATCTCCTGGATTCGCAGGCGCACTTCGGCGGAGAAGGCCTCGCGCGGCATCACGATCAGTACGACAACGTGGCCGCGATGCTCATCGACGATCGTCGCAACCCGCACGGCGGCCTCGCTCTTAACGTCGAGCACTAAGCGGAGCTGATCGCGCAGCTCTTCAAGCGGCGCGCGGAACAATTCATCTTTCGGAAAACTGTTGAAGGCGGCGACCAGCGTCTTGTAATCGTGCGAGCCGGGGCGCGCCCCTTCGGCGTCGAGCAGCTCGCGCAGCTTGGCGCGCAGGATCGGAATGTGTTCCGACTCTTCCGCATATGCCTTCGACGTGAACATCCCGACGAAGTTGTCGAAGTGATTGACGCGTCCGGAACGATCGCCGCGGCGAATCGTGATCGTGTCCATCGGGCGGCGGCGATGCACGTGCGATTCGGCGAGTGTTTTGCCGACGACGAGCGGCGGACCGTCGAAGAACAGCTCGCGCCGCGCGGGTTCAATTTCGTCGAGCAGACCCGATTCGCGAAAACGCGATTCATCGTGCGCCCGCATGATGCCGAGCTCAGTGCCCGGCTCGACCGAGAACCGCGCTGCCGCGCCCGCTCCGGTGATGCGATAACGGCGATAGCCGAGGAAGACGAAGCCGCCTTGCACCAGCCATCTGAGGAAGTCGCGCACCTCGACCAGCTCGCGCATTGGCGCCGTTTCCTCGCAGATGCGCAGCGCCTGCGACCGCATCGCGTAGAAATCGTCGGTCGCCTGAAGGACCTCGCGCAGAACCGCGAGCATGTCGCGGCGAATTTCTTCGCCCGCCTTCGCTGAGTATGGCAGCTCGATTTCGGCGTGCGTGAAGGATTCGGCGTGCTCGGATGCGTGCGTTTGTTCGAAACTTGCGATGCGTCCCTCGGCGTCGCGCGTCACGTGGAACACCGGATGCAGCATCATGCGGACTTCGATGCCGCGGCTGCGGAAGTATTCGAGCAGGCTGTCGATGATGAACGAGCGATCGACCATCATCGTTTCGATCGCGACGGTGTCTTCGCCACTTGACCCGGGCATCACGCGAATCGCGATCGGCTCGGTGCGCAGGGAGAAGAATTCGTATGCGGAGCGCGCCAGCGTCAGGCGGTCGGCCGCCGAAATCCGATCGCGAGTGTCGGGTGTCTCGCGCGCGAAAAGCTGCTCGGCGAATTCCGCGAGGCGGCGCGAATCGTCGGAGGCGCCGTTTTTCTCGATGAGGTTGCGAAGGTCTGCTTCAGTTTCAATCGCCAATTGAGTCACCAGGATCGGGTTGGAGATGGTGGCGCTGGGCCAGCGTCACATTATAGTGCGCGCGATTGGTGGGTAGGAGTGCCAGCATCAGCCGACCTAACCAGTTAGAATTGGCGGGATGCCCGAGATCGAAATCAGTGCGATGAGTTTCGGACCGTATGGCGTTGGCCATCTCGACGGCCTAACCGTGATGGTTCCGCATGCGGCGCCGGGCGATCGCCTGGAGGTCGAGGTCGCCGGGCAGCGGCGCGGAAGTGCGCTGGGCAAGATTCGCGCGATCGTTGCGCCAGGACCGGATCGTCGCGTTGCGCCGTGCCCGTATCTTCCGCGATGCGGGGGCTGCGATTGGCAACATCTGACGTATCCCGCGCAGGTTCGCATCAAGGCCGAGCTGGTTGCGAGCACGCTCGGGCATGCCCTCGACATCAAGCTCGAGCCGCGTGATCTCATTGAGCCTGCGCCCGAGGAGTTTGGTTATCGCGCGCGGATCAGGCTCAAGGCCGCAGCGCACGGAGCGCTCGGCTTTCGCGAGTCAGGCTCGGACGCGATGGTCGAGATTGAATCGTGCATGGTGGCGGAGCCCGGGATGAAAATGCCGGTGCATCTGGCGCGCACGCTCGCGCGCAAGCTCGACGAGATCGAAGTCGTGCGCGCGGGCGATCGCAACGTGCTGGTGGGATATTTGAAGAAGCCGGCGGGCGCGGAGGAGTTGCAGCGCGCGCGCAAGGTTCTCGCCGACGATCGCGGGATCGCGGGCATCGTTCTGCGCTCCGGCGATAAGCGCGACGTGATCGGCGACGCCACGACCAGGATCGAGCTCGAAGATGGTCTCTGGCTCGAGGCTGATGCTGACCTGTTCAGCCAGGTGAATCGGGCGCAGAACTTGAAGCTCGTTGCCGCGGTGATCGCGATGGCGGCGCCGCTCGAAGGAGCTGCGGTGCTCGATCTGTTCTGCGGCGCGGGAAATTTCAGTCTGCCGGTGGCGCGGCGCGGCGCGCGGGTGACGGGCGTCGATGCAGACGCGCCGGCGATTGCGGCGGCCGCCCGCAACGCATCGCGTCTGGGCTTGCGCGACAGCCAGTTTATCGCGATGAAAGCGTCGGAGACCGCGGAGTTCCTCCGCCGCGCGCGCTACAAACCTGATATAGTGATCCTCGATCCACCGCGAACTGGTGCGGCCGAGTTGATGGAGCAAATTGTTCGAATGCGGCCGCGCATGGTCGTATATGTGTCGTGCGACGTGAGCACGTTGGCGCGCGATCTTCGCGTGCTGACGAAAAGTGATTACAAAATCGGCAGCGTTCGCGCGTATGATTTCTTTCCCAACACGCATCACATTGAGGTTGCGGCTCAGGTACTATTGACTTAAATCACGGGGCGTTCTTAATGTAAGAGCAGTGGTCGGTTTACGGACCTTCCCCCGCCAGAGGGTTAATCAAGGCGATGCCCAAGCAGGAAAAGGAAAAGCTCGCGCGGCCGAAGATTACGATCATTCCGGGACGCGGAGTGGCGCAGACGATCAATTATCTGCTCGAAGACCGCGACGACCTGGAATGGATCATAGCCGTTGGGCGCACCAAGAATGGTGAGCTGTTCTTTTACGACACCGGCGGCGACATCGTCGAAGACCTTGGCACGCTCGAGTATCTGAAGGCGCGGATCGTTCGCGCGCATTTCGGCGACGAGTACGAATAAGATCAAATCGCGCGGCACGCGCCGCGCAGAGCTAGTCCTCGAATTCCTCGACGTTCGGACGCGCGTATATCACGCCGTCCTTGACTTCCAACGGCACCCGATAGAGCAACTTTCCGCACGCGCTCGGCGGACCGGCGACGCACTCACCTGAGACCGGTTCGTAGAACGCGTTGTGCGTCTGGCACATCAGGTAGTTGCCCTCGTCGGTGAAAAACTGGTTGTCGACCCAGTCCATCGCCATCGGCACATGCCGGCATCGATTCACGTAGGCGTGGAACTCGCCATTGAAATTGATGAGGAAGCATTCCTCGTCGGCGCCGCGAATCGGCAGCATGAACTTGAGTGACTGTCCCGGCGCGAGGTCATCGGCGTTCGCGACGCGAAAGCGCCGCACGGCGGAAGGGTTGCGGCGCGGACTCGAGCGCGTCAGCTGGGCGCGATGACGGTGTTGGTCAGACATCCGATCTTTTCGATTTCGACTTCGACGGAATCGCCCGGTTTCATCGCGCCGACTCCAGCCGGTGTTCCGGTCGAGACAACGTCGCCCGGCAGCAGCGTCATAATGTGCGAGATATAACTCAACACGAAGTCGCACCCGAAGATCATATCGGAGGTGCGGCCGTGCTGGCGCACCTCGCCGCCGACGCGGGTTTCGATCCCGAGGTCGCGCGGATCGATGTCCGTCGCTATCAGGGGGCCGACTGGCGCGAAGGTGTCGAAGCCCTTGCCGCGTGTGAACTGGACGTCGCGGCGCTGGAGATCGCGCGCGGTGACATCGTTGAGGATCGTGTAGCCGAGCACGTATTTGCGCGCGTCTTTCTCACTCACCTTCGAGGCTTTGCGCGCGATCACGATCGCGAGCTCGCCCTCGTAGTGAACGAGCTGCGACTGCGGCGGATAGACGATCGGATCGGCGGGTCCGATCACGCAGGTCGAGGGCTTTATAAAGATGAGCGGCTCGGCCGGCAGCTCGCGGCCCATCTCCTTGGCGTGATCGCGATAGTTGACGCCGACCGCGACGATCTTGCTCGGCGCGACGGGCGCGAGCAGCTTGACGTCGGCGCTCCGAAGCGGTTTGGCGTCGGGAGACTTCCTGAGTGCCTCGAGCGGACCTTCGAGCGCGACGATCGATTCGTTTTCGAGCGCGCCGTAACGCGCGAAGCCATCCTGCAGATAGCGGACAATCTTCATGCTCTGACCTGCGTGCGGATTTTCATGCCGCGTGCGATGAGCACGCTTGCCGCAGTCTGCCAAAGCCCCTAGCATCTGTAAACGCGCATCGATTTCAACGCCCAGACGCGGGCGCGATCCACAATGGAAAATCCCAAAATTCGTCCGCTCGAAGCTTTTCCGGTCGAACAGCAGGGTCAGACGTTTATCGGTCTGCGCGATCCCGCGGGCTACGCGCCGCAGCCGATACTGCTCGGGATGGGTGCCTATCACCTGGTCACGCTTTTCGACGGCGAGCATTCGCTGCGCGACATCCAGACGGCGTTTGCGCGGCGCTTCAATGGCGAGATCATACCGATCGAAAAGCTCGAAGAGCTGGTAAACGCGCTCGACCAGGGATTTTTCCTCGACTCGCCTGCGTTCGCCGAGCGCATGCGGCAGGTACGCCAGGAATTTCTCGCCGCACCCGATCGGCCAGCCGCGCTGGCCGGACTTTGTTACGAGAGCGATCCGGCCAAGCTGCGACTCGAGCTTGCAGCGTTCTTCGATGCGCCGGAGGGACCGGGACGTGCGCCGGCCGACAAGAAGAGCGCCACGCTTTCCGGGCTTATTTCACCTCATATCGATCCGCGACGCGGCGCCGCCGCCTATGCCCACGCTTATCACGAGCTGATGTCGCACGAGCTGCCCGAGCTGGTCGTGATCCTGGGCACCTCGCACTATGGCGGCGGTCCGGAGCTTTTCACCGCGACGCGCAAGAACTATGCGACGCCATTCGGGCCCGTCGAAACCGACGCCGCCTTCATCGACCGCCTCTCCGAGCGCTATACCGCCGGTGATCTCTTTGCCGACGAATTGTTGCATCGCAGCGAGCACTCGATCGAGTTTCAGATCTTGTTCCTGGCGTGGACCCTCGGTACGCGCGGCTACAAAGTGGTGCCGATTCTCGTCAGCTCGTTTCACGAAATGGTCGCGCGCGGTGAGGCTCCGGCGCGCGACGAGCGCGTCGCGTCATTTATAAACGCGCTGCGCGAGGAGCTCGCCGCCGAGGAACGCCAGGCGCTCGTGATCGCGGGTGTTGATTTCGCGCACGTCGGCAAGAAGTTCGGCGACCCATTCGCAGTCGACCAGGATGTAGCCTCGCGTGTACAGCGCGAAGACTTCCAGTTAATCGAGCACATCAAGCGTGGCGATCCCGAGGGATTCTTTGCCGATGTCGCTAAGGATCGCGATGCGCGCCGGATCTGCGGGCTGGCGCCGATGTACACCCAGCTGGAGCTGCTTAAAGGCAAATCCGCGCGCCTGCTCAAGTATGGAATCGCGATGGAGCCGCAAACCGAGTCGGCGGTGTCGTTTGCCAGCCTCGCTATAGAGTGAGGGATACAGTGCGCGTGGCTGTGTCTAGGCCTTCTAACAATAGATTTCGGTTGCTAAGCTAGCGCGACGTTTGCTTTTAGCTCGAAAATTGTGACAAGTTCGAGCGGGCGGGAAATTCTTTAGGAAGGTCGATTTAGCATGCGGTTGCCCCGGTTTCCGAGCAATACGCCGCGCGGTTTCGTCACAGCTGCGCTGATATCAGCAGGATTGGCTGTTTCGTCGTCGGCGGTATTCGCGCAGACGGTCGGCACAATTTCACTTCTGCAAGGCACGGCGACGGTTACTCGCGGTGCCGCGACGACCCCCGCAACCTTGTCGATGCCGGTTCAGCTTCATGACAAGGTGAACACGGGAGCCAACTCCTTTTTGACTATTTCGATGCTCGGCGGCAGCGCAATGACACTGTCGTCGAACAGCAGTCTCTCGATCGATGAAAGCCAGAACATCGGCGGCGCCGAAGCGCCGAGCAAGGTCGGCCTCCTCGGCGGACGTTTGCATACTCTGATCGTCGGGGCGATGCGCACCGGGTCGCCCAACGCTTTCGAAGTTCACACTCCCAACGCAGTTGGAGCGGTCCGCGGCACCGAGTGGGATGAGGACTACGAAGAGGGTACGCCGAAATCCAAGAAATATCCCGATTGCCGGCAGATCACGGAAGTCTGGGTCGAGGACGGCGTAGTGCACGTGACCAATCCGGCCACGCCAAACGACCCCGGTCAGGACGTGGGCAAGGGTCAGTATGTGATCGTTCCTTGCGGCTACATTCCGACTGGCGCCGAAGCGGCTGCGGCCGGAGCTGGACTCGGACCCGCAACTCTTACAACTCTCGGCGTGATTGCCGCCGGTGGTGCGATCGCTGGCGGGGTAGTCGCGGGCACGACTGGTGGTGGAAGCAACAACACGCCACCGCCGAGTTCCTCGAAATAACTGACGCAGACCGGATCGAACGGAGCGGTGGCTGACAAGGCCACCGCTCTTTTTCTTTCTAGTGAACGGCGTTGAGAGCGCTCGCGGGCGTGCCGCGATGCGCTTCGCGTGATCGGCCGCGTGCCTGGCGCGGTTTGTATTCGAGGTATGGATGCGGATCGGTGAAGAAGTCGATCAGCTCACCCTGATGCTCGATCAGAACGCGATCGAACCTGATGCCCGTTCTTTCCATCTCGGCGATGATATCGCGGGCGCGCCACTGGGGTGGGATGATCACGACATCGACCGGCCGATCCTTCAACCACGACGCGGACCGGATTTCCTGTCCGGTGCCCGGCACGAACGTGCCGGCCTTGGCCGCGTCTGAATCGACCACGATCGGAAAGCGTGCGGCATCGAGGCCGAAGCGATTAATGAAAGCGGCGGACTTGCCGGTGCCACCCCAGATCGCGATCGAAAGTCCCGAAGCGAGCAGCTCTTTCAGCTTGCGGCGAATTCCCGCCGCCGCCTCGTGGGTTGCGACGCGGAACTCGCGCGCTTCAACGGCGGACGCCAGATGCCTGCGCGGCGCGCCCAGGCTGACGTAGGCGAAGATCACCTCGCCGTCGTAGCCGTGGCTGATGCTCGACAATCCCGCGCCGCATCGTCCCAGCATCCGCTTGAACGACTCTGTCGTAAACTGCGAGTTGTGCTCATAGTAAAAGTCGACGGTGCGGCGCGTCTCGAGCGCGCGGTCGATGCATGGGACCTCGAAGTAGCAGAGCTGCGCGCGATGGAGTCGCGCCGCGGCGAACGCAATGTGCTCGAGAAAGGCGAGCGGGTTGGCCAGATGCTCCAGCACGTGGCGGCTGACCACAATATCGGGCGCCAGCTCGGCGAGGTGCTCGCCCGGATTGAACAGCTCGGCGCGCAATTCGACGTTCTTGTGCGTGCCGCGCGCGCCATGCGGATCGAAACCGACGAAGCGGCCCCGCGAGCATCGCGAGGACATCGCCGCCAGCAGGCTCGCATCGCCATGACCGATCTCGACCACCACCGGCCGCTCCGGAACCATGCCCAAAATGTTGTCGACGGTCTCGGTCACGAATTCCGACCATCGCGTGCCGCGATTGAACATCAGATTCGGCTTGTCGGTGTATGGCACCTGCGCGTATTGGAAATCGGGATTGTACACATGACCGCATTCGACGCAGCGCACGAAGTTTACCGGCAAACGCGTCATCGTAAGCGCCGCCTCGGCGTTGGCGGGCCATCCGAGGGTCGCCAGCGGCTGTACTCCGCCATCAAAAAAAGCGACCGCGATATGATAGCCGCAGGCCGGACAGGTCGCCTCGCGCGCATCATCGATATGTTCGTTCATGGTTGGACTCCCGGAGTGGCGATTTTACGGCCCTCGCCGGCGGCATCTGCCGCGGCGATGAAGAAGCGCTCAAGATCGGCGATCGCGGCCCTGTCCTCGAACAGCACGTCGGCGCGCCGTTTGATCTCGGCGCAAACACGCTCGCGATACTCGCGGTCATGAGCGACGCGGTACGCGAGTTCGACGTATGACTCCATGCTGTCCGCGATCAACTCCGTGATGCCCATCCGCTCGTAACAGCCTGCGGTGACGCGGCCGCGCATGAAGGGCGCCGGCCACGTGATGATCGGAAGCCCCGCCGCGAAGGCCTCGAAGCTGGTGTTACCACCACCGAAATAAGGTGGATCGAGCAGGACGTCCGCGGTTTTCAGCAATCGTGGGAAGAGCGCCTGGCTGACCCGCGGCACAAATACGACCCGGCCCGCGATATCGGGGCAGTTGCGCGCGATTCGCGCGCCGAGCAGCTTGCTCCAATACGGGCGCTGGCCCGCGATCAGGACCAGGTGCCCGTCTGGATCGCGCCGCAAAAGCGCCGCCAGCTCGAGGTCGAAAGCGGGATGAAACTTGAAGATGCTCTGCGGGCATACGTAGAGCGTGGCCGCCGCCGGCAGTCCGAGCTGCTCGCGCGTCAGCGGTTCGACGTCGCGCTCGGGACGCCTGTAGTAAACCGGCAGAGAATCGAGCTCCACCAATTGTTCGGTGTAGTGCGCCTGCGCAGCGGCCGGCTCAAGGCCCCGCGCCGAGAGGAAATAGTCGATGTTCGGAATGCCGGTCGTAACCGGGTGCCCCCAACTGACGCATTGCACCGGGGCCAGCCGCGCAAAGCCCAAAAAATACGTTAGCGAGCCCATCCCGATATCGGGGTAGAACAGGATGTCGAGCTCTTCGGCCGCGATCTGCTGGCGCGCCGTGCGCAGATCGAGTGACAGCTCGACATCGCGATCGGCAGCCGCGCCGATCGCCTTCGCCGCCGCTTCGTTCTTGCGCCCCGGGCGCATCACGATGACCTCGAAGCGCTCGCGCGACAGCTTTTGAATGATGCCGAGATAGAGCTTGCCGACCGTGTGATCGCCCAGGTGTGCGGACACGATGCCAACTTTGAGCCGCCGGCGCGGCGCGCGCGGAACGTGACAATGCGGCGCGCTCCACGCGAGATCAGGGCAGGCTCGAAGATAGAATTGCGCGATCCGCGCCTGCAGGGGCGCGTCGTTGTGACCCTGGTACGCGAGATAGAAGTTCGCCATCCCGACTTCGCGGTTCGGATCGTCAAGCCGCGCGCCCTCGCGTTCGAGCGCTTCGAGCGTGCTGACCATTCGCGCGCGCAGTTGTTCGGCTTGATCGCTCGACTCGAGCACCACCGGCAGCGTCAGCGCTTCCTTGACCCGCACGCCCCACTCCTGCGGACGCTGCGCAATCGCACGCCGATAGCATCCGAGCGCTTCGTTGAAGCGCCCCTGCTCACGCCACACGTCACCTAGATTGATGAGCGCTTCGTGATGATCGGGGCGGATCGTCAGCGCGCGTCGAAAGCATGCGTCGGCGGTTTCGATATGACCGAGCGCCTGCATCGCGCAGCCGAGGTTGGAGCACGCGTCGGCCATTTCCGGGTCGATCTTGAGTGCGAGGAGGTAATGACGGATTGCTTCGTCGAGCCGGTTCGCACGCTGCAGGGCTCCGCCGAGGTTGCAGTGCGCGAGCGCGTAGCGCGGATCGAGCGCGACCGCGCGTCGATAGAGCACGATCGCGTCGTCAACGCGGCCCGCGGCTTCCAGCGCGGTGGCGAGATTCGAATTGGCGCGCGCCGAGTCGGGGTCGATTTCGAGCGCGCGCACGAACGACTTGAGCGCATCGCGAGCGCGGCCGCGGCGGGTCTGTGCGCAGCCCAGATTGGACCACAATTCGGCGTCGCGCGGCCGCCGCTCCAACGCCCGCTTGTAGTATCTGACCGTGGTCGCGAAATCGCTGCGCACCGCCGCCGCATTCGCACGTGCGATGAAAGTGTCCGCGAGGTCCGGCTGGCGCGCATCGCATAAGGCCGGGAGGGTGTGAGCCTGTGCGAGGGGAGAGCGCCACTCGCGGGCTCTGACCTCTGCTTTGCGCTGACCGGCCTTCATAACCTGGACCTCGCGGACTACGCGGGGGCGCTACTCGAGCGCCGGCGCGTTGACGCCGTACTCGCTCTCCAGGTGTGGAATGCACTTGGCCGCCATCGCCGCGAAGATCTCGGCGAGTCCGAGGAAGACCTGCGGCAGCCCGGCGAGATCGCTCGCAGTGCGCTGCGCCTTGGCCTTCACCAGCGCGCCGATTGCAAAACGATGCAGGCTCAGGATGGCGGCGGCGATCTCGTAGTTCTGCGAGAGATCGATGACGCGATCCATGTAGCCGAGCAGCGACACGCACTTCTCCAGGCGCGTCTCCGCGGTCGCTGCGTCGCCGCCTCGCAGGCAGTCGGCGGCCTCGCCCGTCCAGCGCGCCAGGCGGGTGTAGAGTTCCTCGAACGCCTGTTCGCCGCCGAGCGTGACGGTCTGGAGTTGTGCGTATGCTGCCATGTGTCGCATGAGTCTGTTTCCTTGCTTGATTTAGGCCGACATCGTGAGATTGGTCCCCGGTATGGTGGTCGAACTCGACGTTGTCGATGAGTCGCTGCTCGAGCTGTCGGTGAACAGCGCGGCGAGACTTTGGTACGATGCGATGGTGCCCTGGAGCAGCGCGTATTGTGCCTGCAGCTGCTCGGTCTGCTGGTTGAGCTCGTTGTTCATATTGGTGATCTGGGCGTCGAGACTCGTGACCTGGGTCTGATCCGAAGCAGTCTCGCTCGCGATCACGCCGTCGTTCGGTTGCAGCGCCCCACTGACGATTGGATTCATCGCCGAATAGAGCTGCTGCGTCGCCGAGCTCACCGCGCTCGGGTTGGAATCCTGCGCGGTCGCGAAGCTCGCCTGGCTGAAACTCAACTGCCCGGTGGTCTGGTTGACCGTGATGCCGAGGTTGGAGAGGTTGATGTTCCCGAGCTGCATTTGCAGATTGAACAGGACCTCGCGCAGGCCGCCGTCGCTGGCGAGCGGCGGCGCGGTCTGATTTGGAACCGCCTGCGTATTGGTGGTGATGTCATTGACCAGAGTGTTGTACGCCTGCACCGCCGCGTTGATGTCGTTGCCCTGCGCCACTTGATCCGGAGCAACGCTGACCGTTGCGGGACCTCCCGTGTTGCCGAGCGCGAGCATCACCCCCGGTATCGCGTTGCTCACCGCATTGGTCGACGATGTGACAATCTGATTACCGATCTGGACCTGCGCGTTCTGCGCAGCGCTGAGCTGCGGAACGAAGGCGCCCACCGCGAAGCTATCGCCGGTATTGAGCGTGCCGCCGGCAAGCGAGAGCGTGAGTCCATCGGCGACGGTGAGCGCGCCGCCGGAATAATTGGCGGGGACCACGATCGAGCCTTGCTCGCCGGAGTCCGAGGTGTACGCGATCGTTATCGGATCGGTGCCGAGCGTGCCGCCCGAGGTCACGGTGAACTGGTAGCCTTGCGAGAGGCTGCCGGTGTAAGAGCCGCCGATAGTGGCCGTGGAAGTTCCCGTTATCGCCGAGCTGACGGGGCCGATCTCGTTGTCGGTGAAATCGGGTGAGGTGCCACCGCTCAGCGATTGACTGACTGTGAAGCCGTTTGCGGTTCCGGTTTCGTTGCTCGTGATGACGAGGCGATAAGGGGCGCCCGTGATGCCGGTATTTTCGACCTGCGCGGTCACGCCCGCGCCGGCCGCGTTGATGGCTGAGGCCACGCCGTCGAGGGTGTTGTTCGTCGAGTCGATCGTGACCGGGTACGGCGTGCCGCCCGAAGTGATCGTGATCGTGCCGCTGCCGACCGAATCGGTGTCGCTCGCGTAACCTTGCGAGGCGAGCGATTCTGCCGAGGCCAGCTGATTGACGCTGACGCTGTAGGTTCCCGCCGTCGGGCCGCCGATTACCGAGGCGCTGAACGGCGCGCCACTTGAAACCGTGACGCCCATCGGCGCGATCGCGGTGCTGGTATTGAGGTTGTTGAGCGCGGTCTGGAACGACGTGAAATCGCCGCCGATCGTGCCGAGCGTGCTGATGGCCGTGTTCTCGGCCACAACCTGGTTTTGAAGATTGTTGATCGGAACCTGGTCCGCGGCCGTGATCGCGCTGATGATCTGATTGAAATCGATGCCCGTGAAGTTGGAGAAAGTGACCGGTGATGTTGCCGACGTTGACGACATAGATTCTTCCTTGGTTCAGCTCTTCGCCAGTTCCCCCGGCTCCTTCCACTCGGGCCGGGTGAGGCGGTCCTCACCCGGCTAACGGTCGATGACGCTCTACTGGAACAGCGCGAGGAGCTGCGACGGCGTGTTATCCGCCTGTTTCAGCACCTGGACGCCGGCCTGCTGGAGCACCGTCTCCTTGGTGAAGGTCGCGTAGGTCTGCGCGATATTTGCGTCCTGAATCGTCGACAATGC